>DFCG01000007.1:0-10989 GCA_002367455.1 Acinetobacter sp. UBA3060
AATAACACATTTGAATTACAAGCTTACAAAGCTTTCTTGACTGAAATTGGCTACTTGTTACCAGAAGTAGAAGATTTTCAAATCAGCACTGAAAATGTAGACGAAGAGATTGCAGTACTGGCAGGTCCACAGTTGGTGGTACCAGTACGTAATGCACGTTACTGCCTGAACGCTGCAAACGCACGTTGGGGTTCTTTGTACGATGCACTTTATGGCTTCGATGTCATCTCTGAAGAAGATGGCGCGGAAAAAGGCAAAGGCTATAACCCGAAACGTGGTGAAAAAGTTGTCGCATTTGCAAAGAATTTCCTCGACGAAACTTTCCCATTGGCACAAGGTTCGCATGCAGATGCAACTCAATACGCAGTTGAAGCTAATGCACTGGTTGTTACCCTAAAAGACGGTTCAAAAACAACTGTGGCAGATGCGGCTAAATTCGTTGGCTACAATGGCGAAGCTTCAGCACCGACTGAAATCGTATTTAAAAATAATGGCCTGCACGCTATTGTGCAAATTGATGCCAGCAGCCCGATTGGCCAAACTGATGCCGCTGGTGTAAAAGATGTAGTTCTTGAAGCTGCGGTTACGACCATTCAGGACTTGGAAGACTCGATTGCAGCTGTTGATGCTGAAGAGAAAGTAGAAGGCTACCGTAACTGGTTAGGCCTGATGAAAGGTACTTTAGAAGAGTCTATTGAGAAAAACGGTAAAACTGTTACCCGTAAACTGAATGAAGACCGTACTTTCAAAAATGTAGAAGGTGGTGAAACTAAAGTTCACGGCCGTTCATTGATGTTGCTGCGTAATGTTGGTCATTTAATGACAAACCCTGCGATTCTGGTAGATGGCGCAGAAATCTATGAAGGCATCATGGATGCATTGGTTACGCCATTGTTGTCTTTTGCAGACATCAAAGGTGAAAACACGATCAAGAACTCGCGTCAAGGTTCAATGTATATCGTTAAGCCGAAAATGCATGGTCCTGAAGAAGTGGCATTTGCCGTTGAATTGTTTGAACGTGCAGAACAGGCACTCGGCTTACCTGCAAAAACTTTAAAAATCGGGATTATGGATGAAGAACGCCGTACTTCTGTGAACTTGAAGAACTGTATTGCACAAGCCAAAGATCGTACGATCTTCATCAATACAGGTTTCATGGACCGTACTGGTGACGAAATCCATACCTTTATGGAAGCTGGTCCATTCGTTCGTAAAGGCGAAGTAAAAGGCCAAATCTGGTTCCCGGCTTATGAAAACCGTAACGTGATGATTGGTCTGCAAGCAGGTTTACGTGGTAAAGCACAAATCGGTAAAGGCATGTGGCCAAAGCCAGACATGCTGCTTGACATGTACAAAACCAAAACTGAACATCCTGAAGCGGGTGCGAGCTGTGCATGGGTTCCATCACCTACAGGTGCGGTGATTCACGCGATTCACTATCACCAGATTAATGTTGCAGACCGTCAGCAAGAATTATTGTCGACTCAGCCTTTATCTCTAGATGATTTGTTGACACCACCATTGGCGAAAGACACTAACTGGTCTGAAGAAGAAAAAACCAAAGAACTCGAAAATAACTGTCAAGGTATTTTAGGTTATGTGGTTCGCTGGGTAGATTTGGGTGTAGGTTGTTCTAAAGTTCCAGACATCAATGATGTCGGTTTAATGGAAGACCGTGCGACTTTACGTATTTCTTCACAACATGTTGCGAACTGGTTGCGTCACGGTATCGTAAGTCGTGAACAGGTAGAAGAAGTCATGCAACGTATGGCGAAAATTGTGGATGAGCAAAATGCCAATGATCCACTGTATACACCAATGTCTGCTGACTTTGCCAACAATATTGCGTTCCAGGCAGCATCTGACCTGATTTTTAAAGGTGGTGAGCAGCCATCAGGTTATACCGAGCCGCTTCTGCACGCAGCGCGTTTAAAGTTAAAAGGTTATACAGGTGACTAATCCTGTCTAGCTTAAAAAAGCCTCTTCGGAGGTTTTTTTTATTGTCTAATGGTAAGCCGTCGTTGTTTTGACTAGAAATTTTCCAGTTGAACTCTTAAAGTGGGGGCAAAGCATGTGAGGAAACAATAAAATGACAACGGTATATCAAAATTTAGACCAGCAGTTTATTCATGGTCAGTGGCAAGCTGGTACTTCAACCAGAATAATAAAAAATATTAATCCCTATACCCAGAGTGAAATTTTTAGTATGGCAGCTGCCAGTTCTGTCGATGTCGACAGTGCTTATACCGCAGCAGAGCAGGCTTTTCAGCAGGGTGTTTTGAATCCCACTGAAGTACGAAAAACAGTGCTGCAAAATGTGATGACAATTATTCAGCAGCGTCGGGACGAAATCATTGACTGGCTCATTATTGAATCAGGCAGTACGCGCATTAAAGCCAGCGTTGAGGTGGATGCTGCTCTGGGCATCATTCAGGAAAGTCTGGCTTTTCCAGACTGGATCCAAACAGAACAGCTGGAAAGTAAGGATCCGGCACGTAAAAGTATGGTTTTGCGCAAGCCCTTAGGCGTGATTGCTGTCATTAGTCCATGGAACTTTCCATTTCATTTATCCTTACGTTCAGTGGCAACTGCAATTGCCTGTGGTAATACCGTTGTGCTGAAGCCAGCCAGTAATACACCAGTGACTGGCGGCACCTTAATTGGTAAATTATTTGAAGAGGCAGGTTTGCCTGCAGGTGCACTGAATATTGTTGCCGGTGCTGGCAGTGAAATCGGGGATTATTTTGTTGAGCATTCAGTGCCGAAAATGATTTCATTTACCGGCTCCACCGAAGTGGGAAAAAGTGTTGGCAGTAAGGCTCTAGCCAGTTCGAGAATCAAACGTCTGGCACTTGAACTGGGTGGCAATGCACCTTTGGTCATTCTGGATGATGCCGATCTTGATCTTGCGGTTGAACTAACGCTGATGGGGCGTTTTATGCATCAGGGACAAATTTGCATGAGTACTAACCGGGTCATTGTCGATGCCTCTATCCATGATGCTTATGTAGATAAGCTCCTGGATCGGATCAAAATGATTCCGGTGGGTGATCCAAATCTGGAAGATACCGTGATCGGTCCGATCATTAATCAGAGTCAGGTTGAAAAGCATCAACAGATCATTCAAACAGGCAGCGAGCAGGGCGCACAACTGGTGTATGAAGGAGGAATTGAAGGGAATCTGGTCTATCCGCATATTTTTATTGATGTCGCGGAAGATTCCGATCTGGCGCAGCAAGAAAGCTTCGGTCCGATTTTACCTATCTTAAAAGCCCGGAATGAAGCACATGCTTTAAACCTGGCCAATGCGACCGAGTTTGGTTTATCCAGTGCAGTATGTACCTCAAACATCGAGCGAGGCAGCGCGTTTGCCGCACAACTGGATATCGGTATGACGCATATTAATGGTATTAGTGTTGCAGATCAGTCAAATGCACCCTTTGGCGGCGAGAAAAATTCAGGATTGGGTCGTTTTAATGGCCGCTGGATTTTTGAGGAATTTACCCGGACACATTGGTTGACTGTCCCGAATTCATAACAGTCAACGCGCCTAAAACTATAGAAATACGACAGGCTTCGACTTGGCATCACGGTATAATCTGATGGTCGAATGATTTACATATATGAACCATGTGCGCCAATTTTAAGCCTTTAACCTTAGAGCAGTTGCATAATCTGGGATTGCCAGAAATTCCTTTTGAATATCCAGAGGAGGTCTATCCCAATTATGCTACACCGCTTTTATTTCATTCAGCTCAAGGACTGGAATGGCGTTCTGTGAATTTTGGACTCATTCCGAAATGGGCAGAAGACAAAACTATAGGCACCAAGACCTATAACGCCAGAAATGAAACCTTACTGCAAAAGCCCACTTTTGCTGAGGCCACTGCCAAATGTCATTTTGGCGTCATTCCGGTATCGGAATTTTATGAGTCCAAATATTTTGACAATAAACCGCAGCGTTGGGGTGTAAGACGTAAAGATGGTCAGGCGACTTTTATTGCAGCTGTGTATGAGATTGCTCGGGTACAAGGGGAAATTGTACGCTCTGCCAGTATGATTACCATGGATGCAATTGACCATCCCATGATGAAGGAGTTTCATGAGCCGGGTAATATCAAACGCTCGGTTATTGTGATTCCACAGCAGCGACTGCAAGAATGGCTAACGCTAAGGCATCCGGATATTCGTAGCTTTGTAGAGGGCTTTCCGGTAGAAGATTTTGAATGCTCACATGTACCAAAAGAAAAAATCAAAAAAGTCAGTCCACAACTGAACTTTTTTGATTTTTAGAAAGCTCTGGCGAATTATTTATTATTATAAAGTATGCGCCAATTCGCCAGCGTCTATTTAAAATAAAAAGTAGGTCTTTAACGAGCTAAATTTTTGAAAATATGACGTAAACTTTCCATGGTTTTTTCAATTTGCAAAGGCGTCAGGCCTTCAAATGACTGTTCCAGTACGACATTGGTCAGATCATTGATCTTATGTGTCATTTGCATGCCTTTGTCAGTCAAAAATACTCGGGTAATCCGTGCGTCATCCTCACATGAATAGGTTTCAACCAGACCTTCGTCTTTTAAGCGGTAGACAATTTTAGTCGTGGTCGACATTTTAGAAACAACCATCTCTGACAAATCAGAAACACTGGCATGCGGTTTGGCTTTTAGTGCAAGAAGGATGCGGCGGCGGGAATTGTCAACACCATACTTTTTTAGTGCATGATCGACATTAACGACGTATTGAGCATGAACCTGAGTTACCCAATAATATGGAAAGTTTTCTAAATTAAATTCTTCCGTACACGGCAAAAATTTTGCATATTTCTTAGTCATGAAATGTTCCTTGTATTTATTTTTCTAGGGCCCGTTCATTTTATGAAAAAGTTTATGCATATTTCAACCTTTATTTTAAAAATGTTAAAGCGCTAACACTTTTTAGTTTTGCTTAACATCCCAAGGAGTTGATCAGTTCTGCATGTGAGCCTTATCTGGCGCGAAGATTGTTCTTTAAAATCGGATGAAAGGCGATAATATTTTGTATAAATTTAATTCCTCATTATGTATTTCGTGAGTAGAAATGTTTTCCAAGACTTTTTATTGTTCTTAAGCAGCCTGTCTGAATAGGTTTTAATGCAAATAATTGTATTTCAATAAATTAATCGATTTAAGAAATATAGGGTGATTGAGTGGTTTTAGTCAATATAGTAAATGATTATTTACAGCTATATTTTTAAGTGATTGTTCTTTCAATAAAAAAATAGTTTATGCTCTAATCTTTAAGTGACCTTAAAAGTAATGGTCTAATCAAACTAAATTCTGTTTATTTTTAATTCAATTCGAATAAATGATGTAGAAAAAATTAAAATTAATCAGTTTCAGCATCAATCAGTTGATCATAAAAGTCTCAATAAAATCATGATCATGTAATTTTTTTGTAAATTAATACATTACAAAATACTCAGTTTATGCATAATGGAATAGTCTTAAGTTGCATAGGTTAAATTTTAATGGATCCCTCGCCGTGCGTTGATCTTCCATCTCTATTTCTAGCTTACTCGAACGGGGTCATTCTCTAATGGAATTTTTATTAGATCCCGGAATCTGGGTAGGTTTAATTACTCTTATTATTCTTGAAATTGTTTTAGGTATTGATAACCTAGTCTTCATTGCCATTCTGGCTGAAAAACTTCCTCCTGAACAACGCGATAAAGCACGTGTTATTGGTTTGTCTCTCGCATTATTCATGCGTCTAGGCCTGTTATTTGCCATTGCCTGGTTGGTCACTTTGACACAACCATTGATTACTGTGTTTGACTGGACCTTCTCCGGTCGGGACCTGATCTTGTTATTTGGTGGCTTGTTCCTGGTGTATAAGGCCGTTACTGAGCTGCATGAAAAGATTGAAGGTAAACCTGAAGTCACAGTGTCTACCAATGTGGTATATGCAAGTTTCACTGCTGTTGTTGCACAGATTGTTGTTTTAGATGCTGTTTTCTCTTTAGATTCAGTGATTACCGCCATTGGTATGGTCGACAATATTTATGTCATGATGGCTGCCATGATTGTCGCAATGGGCGTGATGCTACTGGCATCGAAACCATTGACCAACTTTGTGAATCGCCATCCAACCGTGGTGATTCTGTGTTTAAGCTTCCTACTTTTGATTGGTATCAGCCTGATTGCAGAAGGTTTTGGTTTCCATATTCCAAAAGGCTATATCTATTCAGGTATTGGTGTTGCGATCATAATCGAAGCATTCAACCAGTTCGGTCAGCGTAATGCTGCTAAACATGAATCCAAGATTCCTTTGCGTCATCGTACGGCTGACTCGATCCTGAAGTTAATGGGTGGCAAGCTAGAGACGACCGACAGTCAAAATAATCAGGCACAAGAAACCTTTGCAGATGAAGAACGCTATATGATTGGTGGGGTGCTTACCCTTGCAGAGCGTTCAGTCGCTTCGATCATGACGCCGCGCGGTCAGATTTCATGGGTTGATCTGGAAGATAGCCCAGAACAGATCCGTGAAAAAATTCTGTCTGTTCCACACAGTCTGTTCCCGGTATGTCGCGGTAGCCTAGATAAGGTGATTAGCGTAGTACGTGCCAAAGAATTATTGGATGTACTGGAAGAGCCGGAAGAATTAAAAGCACTGATTAAACGTCATCGCCCAATTTATATCTTTGAAAAGATGAAAGTTATTGACGCGATTAATACCTTGCGTACTTCTAAAGGTTCTTTGGTCTTGGTGAGTGACGAGTTTGGTAATGTACAGGGTCTGATTTCACCGCTAGATGTATTTGAAGCAATTGCTGGTGAATTCCCGGATGCAGACGAACAGCTAGATCTAGTTAAAATCGATGATACGCACTGGATTGCATCGGGCATGTTAGATCTTTATCAGCTTGAGCTTGAGCTTGGCATGATTGATCTGATTGATGAAGATGCCGGTTATATCAGTGTGGCGGGTTTGATTCTGGATAAAACCAACAGTACGGTTGAAGTGGGCACCGAGTTAAATTATCAAGGTGTGCAGTTCAAAGTCACTGAAATTGAAAGCAATCGTATCAAGTCGGTCAGCATTCATTACGTAGGTTAAACAGGTGTTTTAAACACGTTATTTGTTCAAATTCTAAAAGTCAGTTGCTTTAGTGGCAGCTGGCTTTTTTAATGCATGTCTGTTGAATGTGGCTCATTAAAATAATATGAGCCTTCGTTTAAACTGATTTTTATCAGTTTATTCATACTATTAGTCATGTTCCCGATTGAGCTGAATATCCGGATATTGCAGTGAGATTTTGAAGCCGAAAAAGTCAAGTCAGCAATCGAAAATAAGCATGATCAAGCATCAAATATTGATTCATGTAACCTGTTAATCAAAACTTAAAAGTCATATTTAAATACTGACAAAAAATTGAACTACAATTCACATGAACTAGATTTGCATGATGCAAACAGATCTTAAGTAAAATGGAAANNAGGATCAATCTAAATAGGGGCGTTTATCTATTCAGGAGAACAAACACCCTGTGAAGCGACCAGTAAACTAAATGGATTCTGGCAGAATTTTAAAGTTGGCGTATTTTCGGATTGTTTCAGTATTGAGTTGGTGGATTTCATCCAGAAAGGCGACATTAAAACTGCCTAACTGTTGCGCACGTTCAAATGCCAATTGACCGGCAATTGCAAAATGTACATGTGCCGTTAATGCAGCAAGGGCTGGGGACGTTACTGCACTATAGGCAGCAATTAGTGCCCCGAGTGCACATCCCATCGCCGTGATTCGGGGCTGTAAAGCAGAACCGCCTGACACCTGTATCACAGGATAGTCTTTCGAAATAATGTAATCAGATTCACCGGAGATTGCGATGCATTCACAATGATCCAGCAAACTTCGCGCCTGTAAATAAACATCCGCACTGTCTACTGTGCTGTCTACACCCTTGGACTCGATCTGCTTGCCAGCCAAAGCACCAATTTCAGAAGCATTGCCTCGTAAAATCGTAGGCTGGGAATACATCAACTGATCTACGACGCCAGAACGCCAGCGCAGAACTGTTCCATAACCGACCGGATCAAGCACCCACGGTTTTTGCAATTGATGTGCAGTTTTCGCAGCAAGCTGCATCGCCTGAACCTGCTCTGTCGTCGGTGTACCCAGATTCAGACTGATCGCTGTAGCAGTCTTGGCAAAACTTTCAGCTTCAAACGGATTGTCGATCATGGCCGGAGAAGCATGCGCAGCCAGTACAATATTGGCGACATAGTTGCTGGCCACCGTATTGGTCATGATATGCACCAAGGGCTGCTGTTGCTGAAGTTTCAACCAGGCCTCACAGATCTGATCCAGAAGCGTTTGCTGTAGTGCTTGCGTAGAAGTCGTCATAATGGTCATTTAGAATAAGAGAAAGATTCGTTGTATTCGGTCAGCGGGTAAAATAATGGTCTTGATGCTTGCAGCTACGACAGAACAGGCTGACATAGTCACTGGCATCATAATCCACCGACAGTTCCTGTGAGCCGCAATGCATACAACGTTTTTGGGAATAGAATTTCAGGCGAGGTTCGATCTTGTGCCACGAACGCCACACCGGCTGAAAGAAGATATTTTCATCATAGCCCAAAAACCGATAAAACAGGATTTCGCTCATCTTGCTGAATGCCAGTTGCGGTGGACGCGGCAGGGTAGAGGTTTCCCATTTTTCTGTAACTGAACGTTCGCGGTACTGCTGCAAGGTTTTTTTCAGCAGATTGGTATTAATAAAGTTTTCATTGCGGGGCTTGAGGGCTTTTTGTTTATATAGATATTCCAGCCCGGTCTGCACCAGATAATAAATCTGACCCACAGCCAGTACATCCAAAAGACGATAGCAAAAGGTCTGAAAGCTCTGATTTCCGGCAATTTGCACATTCCAGCTACGGCAATAGAATTGGGCAAACTGAATGATTTCTTCATATAGCAGGCAATAGAGTGCATCTTTGACTTCATCTGCACTTTTAAAGGGCACACCTTGGCTCAGGTTTTGATAAAACCAGTTGCGCAGCTGCTGGGTGATACTGAACAGGGTCGGTTCAGAATAACCATCCAGTCGCACATTAATATAATAATGCTGATTTTCCTGCTGGAGATCTTTGGGAATCAGAACCTGATCCCGGATCAGGCTTTTCACCAGACCATGTTGGAACAGATAATTGGGACTGATGGAATAATATCGAATTTGATGCCAGTCAATATATTCACGGTGTTGGCTATATTCCTGCACCTGTTCATCCAGAATCGCAAGTAAAAACAGTTTATTGATAAAACTGAGCTGATTCAGCTCAAGAACCGGCCGATCCTGCTTTTTATGATATTGACGGTTTTCCTGTAAACGGACTTCCTTGAGCATGCGTTTACGCTGCGCCAGACATTGTTCGCAATAACAATTGTGCTTTTGATCGGAGTAAAGCTGATGCTGGCAATGGCTGCATTCATGATAGCTCAGCTCCTGATCATATTGTTCTGCCTCAATCCAATACATCGATGCCTTACACAATGGGCAGTGAGTACTTTCATCAAGCTGTTTTTGCAGAACACTGAATACCATGGTCGCGAGCAACTCTAGAATGGAAGGGCATTTGATTATACACGGCTGATGAGATGCAAACGTAGTGGACTGGTGCAATTTTTCTAAATCAAAATTAGTCACCCAAACAAGAGAAGAGCTACCGAAGTAGCTCTGATTTTAAAAACATGAAATGACGTTTTTTAAACCGGGCAGGGTAATGTGTCGTCCTCCTCGCCGCGGTGTTTGGCATGAATTAAGGCCTGAACCTTTTTAGAGGGCACTTTTTTGGCACCGAGTGCATCGTAGGTGTTGAGAATGGCAGTCACTTCATGGGCCTGAAGCGGAATGCCTTCACAGCTCATCAACAGGGCAATTACTTTATGGTCAATATTGGCCTGATCCAGAGTCTGCAAAGTTTTGATATTTTCGATCCGTACAACATGCTGTTTTAAATACATGGCTCACCTCATCATCGTTATCATTATTCTTTCATTGGAAGTGTGGAAAAACACGGTTTAACTGTAGCAAGAAGTGTGCTCATTTATTAATCAGAATTTATTCGGTACTCAGCAAATAAAATTATATATTTTTAAATCAGTTATTTATGAAAATTTCAGAAATTATGATCCTGACTATTTTTATGGCACAGATATTTCTTATGTAGAGTCGAGTGCTGCTCAATTAGGCAGAATGCATTGAAAGTGGTGCATGAAATGCCCATATTAGATCTAACAATACAAATGCACAGACAGCGTTTAAAACTTGGCGTATGATTTTGACATGAACAATGTCGAACACGATAAAAGATTAGGACAGGACATGAATATTGCGGCAAACCCGGTGATCGAAGCGGATCAAACCATTTATTTAAAAGACTATCAAAAACCTTCCTTTATTGTTGATTCCATCGACCTGAATATTCAAGTCTATAGTGACCACAGTCTGGTCAGCAGCAAGCTGGAGATGCAGCGCCAAACTGCTGGCGATCTGGTTCTGCTTGGCCGCGATCTAGAGCTGCAATCGATTAAGTTAAATGGTCAAACCCTGAATGCCAGTGACTACCACTTGGATGCTGAACAGCTGGTCATTGCCAATGCACCTGATCAAGTGTTGCTTGAAATTGTGGTTAAAATCCACCCTGAAAGTAATACGATGCTGGAAGGTTTATATCAGGCCAGTTCAGATCTGTTTGTGACCCAAAATGAACCAGAAGGGTTCCGTAAAATTACTTTCTATCCAGACCGTCCTGATGTGTTGTCGGTCTTTACGACGCGTGTCGAAGCAGATAAGAAATATCCGGTTTTGCTTGCAAATGGTAACCTGCTGGAAACAGGTGAAGTCGATGCCAATCGTCATTATGCCATCTGGCAGGATCCGACCAAGAAACCGAGCTATTTGTTCGCCTGTGTCATTGGTGATTTGGCAGTGATGAAAGATTC
>DFCG01000164.1:0-8874 GCA_002367455.1 Acinetobacter sp. UBA3060
TCACCTGGAACATTCATCTCTCTCCAGCGTGCACCAGTCGAAAGAATCACGGTTTTCGACTCCAGTCTGGCACCATTCTCTAAAGTCACTTCCACCAGACCATTGGCCGTTGCATCCGCACCTTTGATATTAGAGACACGTTGCAGGTTCATGATGTCGACACCATATTCACGCACGTGGGCTTCCATCTCGGCAGCAAATTTAGGGCCTTGGGTCTTCTGTACAGACGTAAAGTTTTCAATGTCCATGGTATCCATGACCTGACCGCCCATGCGTTCAGCCACGATCCCTGTTTTAATGCCTTTACGTGCTGCATAGATCGCAGAAGTATTCCCTGCAGGACCACCACCGATCACCAGGACATCAAAGGCATCTTTGGCATTCAGCTTTTCCGCATCTTTGGTAGCGGCATTGCTGTCCAACTTGGCAATGATTTCTTCCAGCGTCATACGACCCTGACCTATATGCTGGTTGTCCTGGAACACCATCGGAACCGCCATGATTTTGCGTTCTTCTACTTCTTCCTGGAAGAAAGCCCCATCAATCATGGTCGCTGTAGTGCCTGGGTTATAGATGGCGATCAGGTT
Source organism: Acinetobacter sp. UBA3060 (assembly GCA_002367455.1). GTDB lineage: Bacteria > Pseudomonadota > Gammaproteobacteria > Pseudomonadales > Moraxellaceae > Acinetobacter. The sequence goes on from DFCG01000164.1 coordinate 588, forward strand.
AAGTGCCTGAACCACATCCGGACAGTTATGGCAGCTTAACGATACGAACACGTCAAAGTTAGATTGAACACCCAGGCTCTTGATATTCGCCAAAACTTCATCAGAGACTTTTGGTGCATAACCTGAAGTTTGCAGCAATGCCAGAATCAGCGAAGTGAATTCATGGCCCATTGGCAAGCCTGCAAAGAATACACGCGGTTCTTCACCAGCTTTTGCAATACCAAAGCTTGGCGCACGTGCATTGTTCCCGTCAAAGCGTGCAGTCACCAGGTTAGACAGAGCAGCAACCTCGGACACCAGTTCTTGGATTTTGGCTGATTTGTCAGAACTATCCAGAGTGGCGACCAGTTCAATTGGGCCTTCCAGGCGTTCTAATAGGGTTTTAAGTTGAGCTGAAGTATTTTGGTCTAACATTGCTAACGTCTCCAAAGGAGTAAATGTTTATTTGATAACAGGATATTAAATGAATTGAATAAATAGGTAAAACAGTTTGTTTTTATTTTATTGATCGGTATTTTAGATTATTAATCCAGTTATAGACTTTATGCTGCCTTGTTTTTATTTTTGGGCTATATAGAGCAAGTTGAATAGGTTGTCTTAAAAATAGCGTTGAAATTCCATCAAAAAATGCTCCCTATTCAGGTAATGCCAGGCCAGTCAGTTAAGCAATTGACTGGCATTTTTTTTAAATTCAAGATTATATTTGATAGGTAGCAAAGTCATCCGCAACTGTTTGAGGCAGGACTACATTAAAAAATGATTGTTTTTGCGACAAATTTACTAAGGGATAGTGGCTGACGAGTTTTGCGGATGACAAATGCTTTTGGTTACTTTGGGCGAAACCAAAGTAACAAGTGATATTGCAAGTATTTGATTTAAAAAGTTAAGACTCTTTCATAAACGACTGAAAAGCTAAAGAGTCTATTTCTAAATTCCTTAACTGATCAGCATTACCCTATTCAGGAGCATTTTGGGAAATTAATGAATCCGCTGTTCGATACGGAGTGATCGACCCTTGATTGAGTTGGCCAAGAAAAACAAGATTAGGCTAAGTAGTGCCGATAAAATAGCAACACCAATAATAACCAGATTCGTGATCTGACTTAACTGATCCGCCTGTTGTACCTGCGTATTTACACTCTTGGCGACTGGTGTCATGGCTTGACCATAGACCTGTTGCTGCATGGTCCAAATTTGTTCAGGCTTGAAACCATATTGTTCAAATTTAGGATCCTGTTTTTCTGCTTCAACCAAATTTAAAACATAAGGTTTTGCGGCAGATAAATCTTGAGGCTTATGCAGCAATGCCGTTTGCGCCAGTAAATAAGATTTCACCGGTGCTGCAATCTCTGAATCAGCCAGATAACGGGCGATTTCACTGTCATTGATATTGCTGTCGTAATACACCACTTGCTGATAAGCATCATCCCGATCATTACGTAGATCATGCTGCCAGTAAGTCAATCCTGACCAGATCACGATAAAAGCAATCAGCCAACCAACAAATTTCAGCACAAAAGACTGAAAGCGCACATAAAAGAAACGCAACTTTTTCAGTAAGCCAATCACAAAAAATGCGCCGATGAAAGAGGCAAAAATTTTAATAATCAGCCAGCCAAACCAGCTCAGCAAACTAAAAAAATAATCCGGACTATCACCAATGTTGGCCAGTGTGGCATCTACACTGACCGGTAAATGCAANNGTATTCATCTAAGGGCGGCAATCTCTACTCCTTCTTTCAGATTTTGGCCCTACCTGGTTTAGTTGGGCTTGGATCCACTGGTACTTGATTCAATCACCAAATGATTCAGATTATCCTGCAAAGCTTTCAAACGCACGGTTGCTTCTGTGCGTTTTTGTACTCCTTCTTTCTGGATCTGAATCACATCGTTTACGGTTTTAATGAGGGTGTTTTGCACATGTTCAAGCGTTTCGATGTCAATCACCGAACGCTGGTTGGCTTTAGCGGTATCGACCGAGTTCTGATGTAACAGGTCTGCATTACGGCGCAGCAGCTCATTGGTGGCATCATCAATGGTATTGGCCAGCTGTACACTGTTCTTCTGTTCGCTCAATGAAATTGCGAGACTGATCTGGTTTTTCCACGCCGGTAAAGTAATGTTTTTGATCGCATAGAACTTGTCGACCAGCATCAGGTTATTCGACTGGATAATCCGGATCATTGGCAAGGTCTGCATGGCAGATTGCTGCAATACCTGTAAATCACTGACACGTTTTTCCAGATTATTGGCCAGATGGTTCAGGTCATAAATTTTCTGGGTGGTGCTCTGATCTTGCGGCAAGGCGGTTAAAGTGGAAATTTCCTGCTGCAGCTCCTGTTCGCGTAAACGGCCTGCGGCGATATGTACCCCGAGCTGTTTATATTCATCCTGTACCCCGTCAAACATTTTATCCAGGGTATCAACACGTGCTTTCAAACCGGATTGCGAGGTTTCAATCTCTTTCACCAGTACATCTAGCTGCTCTTTAGTGGTATTGAAATGCGCATCAAAGTTATCTTTCGCACCTTTGAATTTGCTAATGATATTGCCAAAAAAACCCGAACTTTTCTTTTTATTGAGAATACTGCTGGTATTCAGCTGCTGAGCCACCTGTACCACCTGATTCAGCTTCTGTCCTGTCGCATCCAGATCTCTATTTTGCACCAGATTCAGTAATTCATCGGTATAGGTCGAAGTTTTGGTCGCAATATTTTTGCCATATTCAGCCACGCTGTTATGACTCATGTTCTGCAACTCTTTACGTGCAGCCAGCACCTCCTGAAAGTCAGCAGGCTGCAAGCCCAGTTCTTTCAGGTCCATTTGCTGGAATTTTTGTTCGACCAGTTCATTCGAGCTTTCAACAGGTAAATTTACTAAATCAGACTTGGTCATAGTTCACCTTATATTGTTATGTTTTCGAGGGTTTCTCGAGGGATTTTTTTAACGTTTTAATCAGACTCTCACGGCTATTATCAAGTTTTTCCAGATCACTTGTCGAGTGTTTCGTCTGGCTTTGTTTGACATGATATTGCCAGGCCGGAATCAAGACCTGCTGTGCTTCCTTAAAGCGATCCAGCAGGCTAAAGGAAAGCTGCTGCGAAAGCTGCATCTGGGTAATGGCGATGTCATTACTGCTTTGCAAGGTACGTAAGGTATTAATTTTCTTGGAGAGGCGTTCTGAAAAATTATCCAAGGGATGCTGGTTTTTGACGAATAGCGGATATTCAGACAGAAACTCGTCTGCTGCGACAATGTGCTTGGCCATCTGTTCGCGCAACCCCAAAAGCTGCTGAAAACGTGACTGCGATTTCTGAATTTCAATCTGCAATTTACGGCTTAAGTGATCGGCCTGATCCAGCAAACGGTCCAGCCGTTGATAATATTCCACCTGACTTGAGCCATAATCCAGATCGATGCCCAGCCATTTCTGTAGAGCATTAAATTTACGTTTTTTCAGATATTTTTTAGATTCTGCCAAGGCATGAATCAATTGCTCAATGGTCTGGCTTAACTGTTGGGTCAAGTGCGGATCTACACCATTCAGTAGAACGGACTGTGCCTGAATCAGAGCATCTGCATAATGATTCAGCCCATATTGATTATCCAGTACAGGCACAAGCTCATTACGCTTAATCGCCAGAATTTCCTCACGATCAAGCATCATGTCAGTCAAGGCAGGTAGAGCTTCAAAGCGCGACATGGTTGAGGCGATATCCTTTAAAAAAGTGAAACAAAGAAGTCTAGAACATCTTCGAATGTAGCAAAAAAACAGACCGCGTTGTGTATATTTATCCAGAAATTCGTTACATCACTTTAACTAAATCCATGTTTTATCTTTATTTTAATTATGATTTTGGCAATATGATTCAATTGCAGAGATAAATGACTACATTGCATTTTGAGAATTATTTAACTTTAAGCATTTAGAACTTTAAAATGTATTCAATCTGATCTAAATGCTTACAACATCAGGTTTTACTTAAAATCCATATACAAAAAAAGCCATATTGCTATGGCTTTCAAGGATGATCCAACGCTGGCTTAAAGATAATCCCCTTCGCTCTCCGGCTGAAACAGCACTTTTTCAATGGTCACTTTCATGGTATTACCATCCGGTTGTGGCCATTCAATGGTTTGACCTTCTGCTAAGCCCAAAATGGCTGCACCTATCGGTGCGATGACATTGACCTGCCCCTTTTCACCTTTAAATTCGTGTGGGTAAACCAGTGTCACCTCAACAGCTTCCGTAGAAGGTGCAATGGTCAACAACACACGGGAATGCATGGTCACGATATTGCTTGCGATCGCTTGCGGCTCGACCACTTCGGCACGTGCCAATTCATCCTCTAAGCGGATCATGGTTTCGCTCAGCTTGCTCTGATTCTCCAGCATCGTTTCCAGACGATGTAAATCTTGCTCAGATAAAATAATGTTGGGTTTAGTCATCCTTATTACCTTGTTTAATGCATAAATGAAAAATTAATCAATCAACCGCCAGCAGCATTTTTAAATACAGGATTTACCCATATTCAAATGATACCGATCCATATAACGTTTAAATAAAAAGAATGATGTCATTCACGGCGCTTATATCAGCACCACCTTACAGTAACATGGGATTCACTCAAGCGCTTCATCTACCATGATCTTCAGCTCAATAACCTATTATTTTTAAAGTGTCAGGTTCTGAAAATAATTCCTGTAAATAATTTCAAGCAAAGCNNATCGTTATTTTTACAGCTATAAAAAAAGCTCCCGGTTGGGAGCTCCTTTCCGTTTATAAGCGATTATGCATAAACTGGGAATTTAGCACATACCGCTGCAACTTTCTCTTTCACCGCGTTGATAACAGCTTCATCGCCTTTAGCATCTAGGATATCAGCGATCCAGCCTGCAAGTTCACGTACTTCAGCTTCGCCAAAACCACGCGTTGTTACTGCAGGTGTACCGATACGGATACCTGAAGTCACGAACGGAGAACGTGGATCGTTTGGTACAGAGTTTTTGTTCACAGTAATGTGAGCAGCACCTAACCAAGCATCAGCTTCTTTACCTGTAATGTCTTGTTTGATTAAAGACAACAAGAACAAGTGGTTTTCAGTACCGCCAGAAACTACGTCATAACCACGAGCGATCAATACTTCAGCCATTGCTTTCGCATTTACCACAACTTGTTGTTGGTAAGCTTTGTATTCAGGTGCCATTGCTTCTTTAAAGCAGATTGCTTTTGCAGCAATTGCGTGAACCAAAGGACCACCTTGGTTGCCTGGGAATACAGCTGACTGTAATTTTTTCTCGATTTCTTCGTTTGCTTTCGCAAGAATAAGACCAGAACGTGGACCACGAAGTGTTTTGTGAGTCGTAGTCGTAGTAACATCAGCAATTTGCACCGGGCTTGGGTAAACGCCAGCAGCAACCAGACCTGCAACGTGAGCCATATCAACAAATAGGTAAGCACCTACTTTGTCCGCGATCTCGCGGAAACGCTGCCAGTCAACGATTTGGCTGTATGCAGAGAAACCAGCAACGATCATACGTGGCTTGTGCTCAAGCGCTAAACGCTCAACTTCTTCGTAATCGATCTCGCCAGTTTCAGGGTTTAAACCGTACTGAATCGCATTATATGTTTTACCAGAGAAGCTTACTTTTGCACCGTGAGTCAAGTGACCACCGTGAGCAAGGCTCATACCCAGAACTGTATCGCCCGGGTTAAGAAGCGCTAAGTAAACTGCTGAGTTTGCTTGTGAACCAGCATGTGGCTGAACGTTAGCATAATCAGCACCAAAGAGTTCTTTAGCACGGTCAATCGCCAATTGTTCGATAACGTCTACATACTCGCAACCGCCATAGTAGCGTTTACCTGGGTAGCCTTCCGCATATTTGTTAGTAAGTTTTGAACCTTGAGCTTCCATAACTGCTGGTGAGCAGTAGTTTTCAGAAGCGATTAGCTCAATATGAGCTTCTTGACGAGCATCTTCATTCGAGATTGCTTGAGCTAATTCTGGATCAAATTCAGCGATAGAGATATTGGCAAACATTAGCGAGGTCCTATTGATTTAGGGCTTTTAAGCCGTGCTAAGATTGGCGCGTATTGTAGCATGAAGTTTTAAATTTTCGATCATGAACTTTATTCAGTTTGCAATAAAAATGGCTCATGTCTAAAAAAACATGAGCCATTCAGATAAAAATAAGTTATTGAATTGGCATTAGAGATTTTACATCTGAAATAATATTAGGAATATTCAGTGCATAGACGCTACCATGATCCCATTTAGTCGCATTTGACTCATCCGTAATATAACGTACTGAAGTTTGTTTCTGATTGGCGAGTGCAACTAAAACATCTGTTGCTGCTTTGGGAACGGTACTATCTGCTGAACCCTGATAAATAATCACTGGCGTAGAAACTTTAACAAGTAAAGGCTGAGAATCTTTTTCCAAGAAGCTCTTTACGACTGGAATATTCATAAAGTTAGTTTGAGTACGAGGATAATTATTTACTGAGTTATTATTTGATTGTGCATAAGCATACATTGCAGTACCAAATTTCTGGCCTAATACATCATAGCAATCAGTTTCTGCATTTTTCGCGATTTCGTCGGTTGGTGTTTTAAAAATCTGACTATATTGCAAATTTGGGTTCGGGTTACGCAAACCGGCAACAATCAATGCAGTAAAGGTATCTAAAGATGCTAAAGTTCCAATTTTTTTATCCAGATTTGTTTCTTGTCCCGCCTGTTGTTCACCTCCTGTCAAAATCAGATTGAAATTTGAAGCCGGTGCTAAAGCTACCGTACCTTTATAGGTCATCTTAAAAGCACGTGCTGCATATTGCGCAGCGCCTAAAGCTGCCTGACCACCTTGAGAATGCCCTACTGCAACCCATTGATTGGATGCTTGTGAACCTAAATAATTTCGTACAGCCACGACTGCATCAGTAATAGAATAAGCTTCACTTTTCAGATTCAAGAAGGGATGAAGTTCTTTTCCACTCGGCTCTCCTAAACCCTCATAGTCAGGCGCCACTACAATATAGCCAGCTTGGAGAAACCCGCCAATCATGGCTTTGATATAGTCATTGAGCGCTTTTCGACTCGGCGCACACTGATCAGCTACACCTGTAGTTCCATGTGCCCATGCCACAATTGGCCAGCCTGTAGCTGGAGGTGTTCCCTCGGGTGTGAAAACTAATGCTGTAGCTTGTGTTTCCTTACCATTAATTCCTAACATCTTATAAGTCATGATCACACTTTCGTCAGCGATCCCGGAGAAATCCGTTTGAGTATAGGCTACAGGTGTTGCCACGACTGGATTATCGATATTATTTACTGGAATGGCAGGCTTGGACTCATAAAAACGATCATTATCACTATCATCGTTACAAGCAGTTAAGGCTACACTTAATGTGAGAAGAGTACAGGTCAATACTTGACGTTTCATCGATCTTATCCTTATCTTATTTATTATCATCTCTAATGAGTTTTTCTGGTTTTATCTTTAACAAACGATAAAACTACATGTAATTTCCCAATTTATCTAAACAATATCAAGAAAAGAATGCGTTATTTTTTCTATTAAATTCGCGCCAGTTTAGATTTATTATGAAATCAGCCAACTTAAGAATAGAGAATTTCCTATTCCCAGAACTATCAAATAGTCGTCATACGTTAAAAAGCCTGCAATTAATACAGAAATAAAGCAATTCAATTGTCAGTTGCAAAATAATAATGTTAGATTTTACTCTCCTCTCTTTTCAGGCACATTTCCGACATGCAGGCCATTATTCTTGATACCGAAACGCATACTTTAAATGGCCAACCCATCGAAATTGCTTATGCGCCTGTCGAAATTGTAGGGCATAAAATCAGTCTGGATAAAAGCCGCCTGTTTGATCAGCTCTACTCATGTGACGAAGCCATTTCTTTTGCTGCCATGGCCGTGCATCATATTCTGGAATCGGATCTGGAAGGTCAGCCGCATTACAGTACCTTTCGCCTGCCTGATGAAACCGTCTACATGATCGGCCATAATATTGATTATGACGTCCGTGCCATCGAAAAATGTGGTGTAGATACTTCAAAAATCAAGGCGATTTGTACACTGGCTTTAGCACGTCGGGTCTGGCCAGATGCGGAAGCACACAATATTTCTGCCCTGATTTATATGATCACCAAAGGCAGCGAAAGAGCGCGTGAAATGATCCGTAAAGCGCATCGTGCCGATATGGATATTATTTTAACGGCCAATATTTTAATGCATATTGTGCATCATTTAAAAATCAACA
>DFCG01000164.1:8894-57214 GCA_002367455.1 Acinetobacter sp. UBA3060
TTATCAAAATAAACCTCTGTATTTTAATAAATACTTCATATTAATGTAATTTTCACAGACTATGCTCTAGCTGAATTTAAGCAACCATCTATTCAGTTATGATGCATTTTTATAAAACTCAACGTGGGATCGAGGTGCTACAGGATCGCTCCATCCCACTGACCGCACGCCAACGCCGCTTATTGGTTCTGATCGGCAGCCAGGATTTCAACTTATTAAATGATGGCTTAAAGCAGCAGCTTGCTCCTGCCGAACTCTTAGATCAACTTTATGCCATGGATCTAATCGTTCCGGCTGAAACTGGCGAGGTAGCTATCAGTCAAAAGCAGGCTGATGCAAGATCAGATACAAAAGTTGATCTGGCACACTCTGAGATTCACCGTTCGTTGAATTCCTCGATAGCAGCAGATTCTGCGACAAAAGATCTAAACTCTAAGATGGAGCCCATAAAAATACTGCAGAATACTCCATCTGCTGAAACGGATTCAAGCCATGAACAAAAGCTGCCTGAACTCAAACTCATGTCTTTTGAAGACCTCAAATATATGATGATGGAAAGCTTACAAAAATATTGTGGCTTGATAGCCAAACAGCAAATTCACCATATTTTACAGGCACCGGATGTGCGCAGTTTGAAACTTTGTCAAATGCAATGGATCACATCACTTCAGGAAAGTCGCATTGCTCCTCAAGAATTGAATCATATTCTGAAGCAGATTAATTTTGCTTTAGATCAATTGCAGTAAAATAAAGCGCCTAAATAAGAATATCTTAGTCTTTTAAACTCTTAAATAAGCGATTTTAACAATGAGGCAGCTTTAATTATTTAAGATAACTAATTGGTTATTTGGTATATTTATATTTAAGCGAAATTTAAAGCTCGAAATATCCGACTTAAGCGTGATAGAAAAAGAATTACAATCCCGCCATATAGTGAGCATAGACATCCGATTGGATCATGTATATGTCACATTATTTAGAATTCGATGCGTTCGATAATCCCATGCAACTGAGTAAAGTTGGCAACTGGGTGATCACCTTTTTAAGTCTGGTTGAAGAACTGCAATTTGTGCAATTGGCGATTACCTATGTGCTTCCCCGCCAGATCAGTGACAGCTTGCAACCGCGCCGTGTGTTGATTCAAAAAAGTCCCCTTGAGCATCATTGGCTGATTCAGGCCATTGAATGTTTTGACAGCACGACTTGTCAGGAAATTTCTTTAAGCCCTGAGCATACAACTGCACAGCAAACTTTAGCGCAGATTCTAAAAGAATTTGAAAAATATGATGTGAATTTGCAGCTTAAACAGATTTAAATACTTGCTCACTCCAGCGAGCTTTTTTATTGCTATGGGAAATTTCTTCGGCCAATCAAGGCTCACTATCACGTTGTCTTCTCTTAGAGATTGAATCAGCTTCTGATTATAGCTGCATACATTAGTATCTAAGCTGGCAAATACCAGAGTATAAAAAACTCACCTAAATGGTGAGTTTTTTAACTGCTGAATCGGTGATTTCGGATAAATAAGTTCAATTTTTTTCTACCTATCTGAAGTTCACTGATTAAATTATTCGACAACGCGATAAATATTTGAAGATTNNTGTTCAATTTTTTTGACCAACTCAGCTGCATGATGAATGTTGTGCTCTGCAAAGGAACGCAGCATCGCTTTCGCTTCAGTCACTTGGCTAAATTGATCTTTCACCTTGATATCAATCATCTTTGACATTTTTCCTTCCTCTCTCATTCTCCAATTTGCAGTTTTTTATACCATAATTAGCCAAGCGATTAATCTTCAAGATGTTAACGAATTTGGCAATGTAAACTTTTATATCTGGAGGGATTATAATAAAAAGAATATTAAACTGAATGAGTTGCGCAGACATTAAAAAAGCTCGCATTTCTGCGAGCTCTGTGTTGGATGGCTAGTGCTAGATTTATTGTCTGGTGATGAACATCAAACTCAACTAACTGTCATTGATCCGTCCAACTTATCGGTAGCGTCTTATTGGTTTTACGACCTACCATGAGTTCAATATAACAGTATTTTTTTAGCCAACAATACTCTTTTACACTTCTAAAAGAAGACTTATACAAGATTCCAATTGTCATTTTTTTAAAGCAGATTAGAATATTTCTGGCTTGTCTTACGAAGAATTTTGCATTCATATCATCTTTATCTAATTTATTGATTTCTAGAAAAATACCTTATTAAGCATACAACTTCCCGTTGCATAGACGGCTCAATACTCTCGTTCATAATCTCAATAAGCGCTTTAAAATTTAAGTTGGAATATGATTTTTCATAAATAAAAAATACTTCCGGAAAAGGACGCAATATTCAAAGAAACTGCTGTCATGAATCGATACGACTAATTTTAAAATGATTATTTTTCAAAAAATGGCGACAATTTAACCTCCCCATTAAGGTCAATTAACCGTATTTTTGTCTGAGTACTTCATCATTTACATGGGAAAATCAAAATTATTCATTTGATTTTCTGGACGTTAAATACCCTATTTTTATTTGCAACATAGTTAAATATTCAGAACCTTACTCAGCTTTTCAAATCCACCCTATTTACAGCCAAGCAATCTATAAATTCTAAATTTGATCGAAATAAAAACTCCCATTTAATGGAAATTTAATTTTATATCAACCTTAAACATTGAATATAAATGCAATACAATGCTCATAAATACATCGAGATATATCTAATTTTTTATGTCAGCTAATAATTTTAGGAAACACCTTGATCTCAATTTAAGGCAGTTAATACTTTTATTGGCTATTTTTAGTGTGTCTAGCCTTTTTATTATTTCTCTCATTATTAGCTATCAGATCGTAAAAAATCAGTTAATCGACAATTCCCTTGCCTTAAACGCTGACCATGCCCATAAAATTGCATTAAGCACAGACAACCATTTTAGAAATATGCTTCTTGAACTGGACTATAGCGCCAAGATATTAGGTCAAGACTTTAATAACAATGAGCTGAGAGAAGCCGAGGTCAATAAATTAAAATATCAGTCTGAACACTATAACAGTGTCGTGATCAGTGATACTCAAGGCAGACTAATCAATTTTTCACCGAATATTCTGCATATTGATAAAAGCAAAATACAACATACTCAAGGGATTATTGACTCTCTGCATAAAAAATCGACTTATATATCTTCACCCTATTTTTCTGTGCAAAAAAACATGATCGTGTTTATATCTCAACCTATTTTTGACAAGTCAAATCACTATCAGGGCTTCATCGGTTCAGCGATTTATTTAAAAGAAAAAAATGTAATTAATCAGCTTCTAACCACTTATAAAAATTATAAGAATAGTTATATGTATGTGATTAACAATGAAAATAAAATTATTTTCCATCCCGATCGTGAAAGAATCGGTCAATTGGCCAGCAATAATACTGGTCTGGAATATATGCATGCGCATAAAAATGGTCAAATTCGTTTAATCAATAGCCAGGGCACTGATAATCTGGCGGGTTTTTCTCATATTCCGACTTCAAACTGGATCGTGGTTTCCCAACAACCCACCCATGATTTACTTAAACAGGCAAATTCTATCCTTTATAAATTAGCCGCAGGATTCTTTTTATTTTATCTGCTTGTTTTTTATATTGTATGGCGACTGTCTGATTCTATCTCGGCTCCGTTGAACCAACTGGCAGATATGGCAAGTTTACTGAATCAGGCAGAAATCGGTTCAAAAATTAAGGATATCCAGCCCTGGTACTATGAGGTCACAAAATTCAAGTTAGCTCTACTGCTCAGTGTTCGCAAATTTTCACAACAAATGAGCAAAATGGATCATCATATTAATACAGATCCTTTAACCGGCTTGATGAATCGTCGTGGGTTGAATTATGTCATGACTCACAACATGAAAATGAACATCCCTTTTTCAGTGCTTCTGATGGATGTGGATCATTTTAAAAACATTAATGACAATTATGGTCATGATCAAGGTGATGTTGTCTTAAAGCATATTGCCAAGACGATGCAGCAAAAATTTCGTAAAGATGATATTTGCTGCCGCTACGGTGGTGAAGAATTTATCATTATTATACCGAACAGCAATCTCACTGAAGTNNATAGGTCACATTAGCATTTCGATTGGGATTGCTTCTTGGCCAGACAGTTCTAAAAATATTCTAGACGTTTTGAAAATTGCCGATAACAATCTTTATCGGGCGAAAGATGATGGCCGCAACTGTGTGCGATACTAATTTGATTTATTTTTCAGTTTTATAGTTTAAATAAATGGTGCGCTCAGCGTGCATATAATTTGTATTATAAATAACTGTAATTTAATTAATTTTAATTATTAAAATATTCATGTAACGCAACCTGTAACGCATAAAGGAAAATCAATACCCCTTTCCGAATAGTGGGGCTAGAATCCGGGGCGCATAAAAAAGCCCTCACTTAGAGGACTTTTCAACGATGGAAATTACAGCTTTATGCCTGGACTGACAATCTACATATTTACGCCGGTCATCCACCATCACCTGCAGTACTTCTTTTGCCTGGCCAGACTTTAATTCCAGTAGATCAGGACAAGGCGTTTTAAGGTTTGCTGGAATTACCAGCGGCATTGACTGCTGACACCCCATCGTCATCAAAGCAATTAGTGTGGATATAAACAGGACGTTCAATGATCTTTTGCACTTCACGTGTAATTGTTTCGGTTTTAACGCGCTCAACTTCTTTTGATTCTTCATATTCCTCACCTGCTACGTTAGCCAACTCCTGTGCTTTCTTTTCAGCATCAAGATATGGCTTTAGCTTTTTATTGATTTTGTTCTGGCATGTCGTTTCAGCTTTGCGTAAATCACCGGCTAAACGATTGGCTTGAAAGAGCTGGCAAAGGATCACGATGCACAACATCACAATCAAGGACCAGCGTTTGTTATTCCAGATCAGCAATAGAAATGGCATCTAGTTCACTCCCATGCATTTGTTGTAGCGCTCAACTTGTCGACTCCACACGCCATAGCAATTGTTAGAACGAATACTGCAATCGCGCTTGGCCACATACTTCCATTTCAAAAGTGACTTACATGCCTGGATATATTCACGCGCTTTCAAATGGCGCAGCATGGAAGATCCAGACCAGGCACTTGTACCGTACTGATATGTGAAATCTAAGTACAGGTCATATTCAGGCTGAGAGATTGGAATGTTCAGAACGGTTTTATTAAACCGCTGTGCATCTTTATCCATGTGTAATTTGAGATATTCAAACGCCTGTTTACGGTCAATCGCCGGATCAGTCATTTTGACGCGCACACCGTTTGGATAGACTGTAGTGCCGTGGCCAATGGTCGGTACATCACCTTTGACCGGAATGACCGGCTTGGATGTATAGCCTTCTTTTATTGCTGTGGCTTGCACCTGTTCTTCACTTGGACCAGTGATCCACATCCCTGCAGCAAGCACCAGAGAAGAACCAATCACATAATATTTAGTCTTGTTTGACATCGTAATATTTCTCCCATTGCTCTACTTTTAGTTTGTGGATCTCATCGGCTCGTTTATTTTCAAGTCGCTTGTAATACCAGTTCACAACGAAGCCAGCCAAAGCCAGTGCGATACCTGACCACGCCAGAACATCAATTGACGCAAGGTATGCCACAAAACCAGAAGCAGCCCCTGCATACGTTGTTTTTGATGCAGCGGAAGAAACAGTCGCTGCCATTTCCATTACTGCTGTTTTCTGATCGGACATGCCGCCCCCAATTATTTTTGACATTAAAAAACCCTGATCTAATTAAAGATCAGGGTTGATGGTGGTTTGTTGAGTGTATTTTTAGGTAGCCTTCATAAACGGGAACCAACCATCGCTGATCTGGTTATATCCGGGTTTATCCGGATGAACACCGTTACTCTGAGCATCTTCAGTTTTTGAGTTGTGCGAGTTAATAGTTTTTACTGTTGTTGGAAAATTATTTTCCGTGTCCACACCCACACCAGATCCGAGCACATAAATATTTTGTCCCTCTTTGCCAGCATAGTGAACATATAGTTGTTTGTTATACATCACTAGATTGCGACGATAGCGCCACGCTGTTTGACCGCAAGCATAGCTTGTTCCAAAGGCATCTTGATTGGCTCCAACCGGTGATGCTGCGACAGCAATTTTTGCAGACGGCATAGCAGCTTTGATCGCAGCAATAATGCTATCTAACTGAGCGAATGCAGTTACCGTGAAATCAACCACCGCTTGATCAGAAGTCAATCCGAAAACGTCATTCACTCCCAGCTGAATAAATACATAATCTGGCGCTGCAAGTGAGTTGTAACTCAGATAATTGGCAAAATCTAATTTTGATGTAGCAGCATTCCAAAATGGATTACCTGGTACGCCTTCGAAATTACTAAAAGCAATTGTTGCATCCCCAACACCAGTGTTGGCTTTCGTTAAATTGCCTGAACCACTTGGAGTTGCTGGAGGTGTACCACTCCATAGACTCGCAATGATTGTTCCAGATCCACCAGTTAGAGCGACCTCTTGAACCAGATAGGTGGCTGTCCCAAAAGTATAGGTGGTGGAGTTAATCGCTGGAGGCGTGACCACGCCTGAAACAGTGAACTTATAATTGCTACGTCCAGCCCCTGCATAGTCTTCAATCTTCCAGCCGCCACGACCTTCATGCTTATTCAGGCCCGTGCCACGTGTCCCGATTAGCTGCACTTTCATGACATCATCTGCAGCAATATCAAGCAGACGCTGAGTGATTGAACCAGCATTCACCAATGAATCACCAATTACCAAGGCTTTTACAGTCTGACCACTTTTTGCATTGAGTGCTGCAAGCTGTATTGTTGTTGAAGCTGATGCAAGCTGTAATCCCTTCTGCTTGTCATGTAAAGCCCATGTTAAGGGATACGATCCAGCAGGATCATTCTGTGTTGCGCTCCAGACGAATCCACGATTTCTCTGCTGCCCACGGGTGCAGGTAACATCGTGCTCATACAACTTATAGTCCTCAACAAGCAGATGCTCTGGGTAGATTCGCGTTTCCAGTGTCTGATCGACTTTTGGCTCAGTATCTACTTTAGTGCGCTGCATTGCATATAGTTTTGGCGGCATAACAAGACTAGGCAAATATGCCTCACCTGGTGTAGTCCCACCAGAGCTTTGCGGCAGTTTAATCAGCAGTTTGAAGCCGGCCTGTACATAACCTAAAGATGGGGAAGCATTGCCTATTGAAGACAGTTTATTCCAGTCTTCTGCCACTTGAGACAAACTGAATGAACGGTTTTCTAAGTTTCCATTTACAGTAGCAGCGTGAGCGATAGAGAAGCGGGTTAGGTCAATTGCTTTAAATACAATAACAAACGGCGTATTTTTTGGAATGACTATAGCCTTGTCAAACATAACTGTCTGAGCTTGGCCATTATCACTTTTTGGAAATGACGGACAGACCCCAGAAAAGTCAGGCGCTGCAATTGCTGCTTGAGAAGCTACGGAATTACCATTCTGACTTACAGTAACCTTTGAACCCATATAGACACGATATTCAACCGCGGCGCTTGAAGCATTGAAAATACGAGCATCTAACGCATTAAAAATAATATCTTTTTCATGAGTGGAGTTATAGCCAGCATAAACACCATTTACATACAATGAAGAACCATTCTGCTCTGCAGTCGAATATTTCTTACCGTAGTAATCAATCTGCGTTATAGCGCTCACGGTTGCACTATTAGCAGCTCCAATGGCTGATGGTGTTGCATATAAGGTATCCGCCTCACTCTTAAATAAGACTTCTTCCCATGCTGCCGGCCATACCCCTGCATTGCTGGCTCGCTGGAGTGTTTTTTTATTAATCCCATAAGGTGTATAACGCTGAATCAATAATGTTGGGGAAACTGGTAAAACCTCAAGTACGCCTGCGTATGGTGACGGGCAATTGGTCATTGTTAGTGCCGAAGCATTCGATACAATTCTATGTTGCCCTTCTTCAGTAACATTATTAAAGTTTGTAGCATCAGCAAGCGCTTTAGATTTAACCGTAGCATAGGAATCAGTATAATTTTTTGCTGATGTCAGCGGATCATGACTACTCTTTGTTAGCGTTGAGCCGTTCCATTGATATGTACCGTTATTGGATACTGTTGGATCATTCGTTACATCAACAACTGTATTTACAGGTAAGTTCGCTTGATCGGCTTGTGCCAAGGCAAGTGTTGTATAGCCTTTTCGGCCACCAGCATAGGCTGAAAACTTCGCATCTGTTTCGAGTTTAGTGTAAGTGGTTTCTTGAGGTGCTTTTGTGGACAAGGCAGAATCTACTTCAATTTTGGTGTAAGTGTTTTCTTGAGGTGCTTTCAAAGCAAGCTGCTCATCTACATATTCTTGACCAGCTTTTGAATTAATAGCTTCACGGTTCTCAACCAAAGTATCCAAGATTTCTTCAATATGGGTTTGAATGCTTTTGCCATCTTGTGCGAAAACCACACCTGCGATGACACCCTGAAAAACACCAGGATTGGTTGATGCTAGTAGTGTATCTGTATAGCCTTTCAACGCATCAAATAACTGCTTTTCACGCACTTGCGCCAATTCATCATAATTAAAATCATGAGTACGGCGCCATTCGATTTCCTGTTTCAGGCGTGCGAGAATTTTTGCATCTACAAGATTAGATTCTTGTAGTACCAGCCAGATTTTATCCAGGTCAAAGTTAATAGTTTCTGGTCGGAATGAGTTGTCGTAGCTTTTATATTCAGTCTCACGATCCAACTGAGTATCACGGGTAAGCTCGACCAGATCACCTTCGTTTGGTGGCGTACTAAAGACCACGGTATTACCTTGGATGCTATATGCACCCACCAGTGGAATTTCTTTATTCACCATGACGACCAAATCTTTTGGATCTGGTAGATAGAACGTGATTTCAAATGAGTTATTTGAACCCGTTGCTCGATATTCCTTGTACGGAACTTGTTCAGGTACAGACATAATGCCCCCTAATTTTCAAAGTCTAGAGTGGCTTCAACAACACCACCGCTCGTTCTCCAATTAGGGCTTTCATTGACCTCGTTATTTCTGTGTATTTTGCCTACGCGTTCCGGTGAATCAGTAACAGCACCTGCTAAAGAATCTAGATCATCATCCGGCTGATCCGTAATTGCAGGGTTAAACATCCGCATATTTTTATATTGTCTTGAGCTATTCTCACCTTCTTCTGGTGTATCAATCACAGATGTATGCACCCAAAGTAAACCTGACATCAATGGGCCTTCTAATGCCTCAAGAATGCGTTTATTTTTATTCCCTACACTGTGTTCTTCTTTCACACCACAGCGGATACGACGTGCTTTTAATGCACCTTTTAGAGCTGCCGGTGCAAAGTTACCAATGCCATTAGTCTCAATCGTTAGACTTGGTACATTGAATTGCTCAATCAGGTCGCAAAGCTGCCAGACCTGACCACCTATGATATTTCCTTGTGCGTCATGAGTAACGACATCGCCAGTCAGTGCAACGGATCTATGCCAATACTTGGCACCAAAATCATCATGCAGCACTAATGCAGTTGAGGAAATATCGGATTTCAGCTTTCCAGATGATGGGTCCCAACGCATGGTGATACCGACAATCTGACGATCACCCAGCATCATGATGTGCTGACCGTTGGCACGTCGAAGTACTGGCTCGCAGTTATAAACTTCCATCTTGTCCGGATCAAGTCGAACTTCGCCAACCGGCTTCGCATGCATCTGGTACTGTGAATCCCATTCGTTTAATGTCCGGCATTCTCTACGGCGCTCACCCATGACTTTCGGTGTAAAGCGTTCAGGCCATAGCGATTCACTGTATAAGTCGACCAGATAGTGCGTTTCCTTTAGAACGATCTTAAAGGTGTTGCCAATCTTATAAACTGCATAATCTTCATCACGTGTGAGCAGCTTGGCTGTATGACTGATCCCACTGAACACATAAACTGGATCGAAGTCAGATAAACACTCGCTGATATTTTCAAAGCGTTTTTCTTTTTCAAACATTTTAAGGATCATGCATTTTGCGCCCTGTTTTTGTACTTGTGTATAGAGTGAATCATGGGTGTGCGGTGTACCGACAAACAGCTTTTGTCCACCTGGTATAAGAATGTGCGTCTGCTCGGACAGGCGATAGCGCAGCTTTTCACGTGCTTCAGGTGTACCAATGTTGGCCGGCATTTCAACGTCATCGTTTTGAATCTCATGCGCACGTGCACCAGTCACGTTGGACAATACGCCACGCGCATGCAGTGAGCCATGCCGCACATCTTCCGATCCGGTCACCCACCACTTTTGAAGCTCACCACGTTCTTTAAATACGCCAAACAACTGACACAGCGGATGCTTTTCAATGACTTGCTGAGTACCACGGCTACACTTTGAAGCATCCCCATCAGTTGCGCCCTGGTGCAGAATCAATCGATTTCGATCAATGAATAGCTTCCATGCGTTATAGATATCCAGAATCGTAGATTTGCCGTGACCACGCGGCATCATCAATAAGCCAAGTGAGCCGTAATTTTCCAAGAAATCACAGACATCTAAGTGAAAGTCTGGTACATCCCAATTCATGGCTTCCGCATAAACCAGAAAGAAAGCAGCAAAGCTGACCTTGATCATGTATTAGCTCGGTCGTTGTTTACGTTCTTCCAGTTTTTTGGCCACACTTTCAAGCAATGCAGCCGCCTGTGCTTCTGGTGATACCTTTCGATCACTTCCATCGCCAGCTGACAATTCATCATCAAGCAAGACGCGGTTCAGTTTCTCCATGCAGGTCAGCGCTTCTTTTGCCCCTTTGTATAACCAAACTTTGTCACCACGGCCGTTCTTATCAAAAACATCCTGACCATAAGCTTCAGTCATCAGATCCACCGCATCTGATCCTGCCATTTCCATACAGAGTTTTAATTTCTCTACTGTTTCAGGTTTTAGAAAACGTAACTTCTTTTCATCCGACATAAAAAATCCCCCGTATATAATCCATATATACAGGGGGTTCGGTTGAGCTTAATTGGGTGTCCTACTTTGGTTTTTTCCCTAGAATCTTATTTCCATTTTCATCAAAGTAATAAGGCTCATAAGACTTCACGCAATTCATGTAAATAAACCAAAGAATAACCGCATAGGTAACAAGACTGGTTATAGATAAGTAGTTAATATTTATACTTTCTGACCAGTAGACCACCATAGGAACCAATATAAAAAAACCAATTATTTGTAGTGCTGTCATGTGGTCAAAATAATAATATTTATCTTTATATTTCCAGTTAATCATTCCACAACCCTTTCAAAATCTGGCGCTCTTGCCTCATCAAAACCAGAACCCCAATCAAAGTCACCAAGCCAACGAGTACGATCATGTTCACGTTCAGCTTTACGTAATAATTTTTCACGGTATCCAGGTGCAATCATATCTTGGAAATTATCAAAAATCATGCGATTCGTCGCAGCCTTAGTGTAGAAAAGATTTTGCGCTGGTATCTTCCCTTTCAAGAATCTAAAGGCTTCATTACCTGCGTTACTTTCTATTCCATTTGCTGCCTGAGTCGCATTACCTACTGTCAGGCTCAATATGGTTTTAAAGTCACTACCAAAAGGACCAGCAATAAAATCACCAGTATCACGACCACTAGTATCAGTTCCTGCAACTAAAATATCCCCTAGCACCGGTAAGCCACCACCAGCGACAAATGAACGCTTCATGAAGTCAATTGTCTTGTCTGGATCCTCGCTATCCCACATGGTTAAAGGATCATTGCCGTTGGCCAACTCTTTGAGCTGCACCACTAAGCCACCTAGTATTGTGGTCATAGCTACCAATGGAATTGCATAAGCTGCCTTTCCTTGCACACCTTGCTGCGCCATTGTTCGACTACCATGACGCATGAGGAATGATGCTGAGAACGACTTAAATTGCAGCATGGATTTCGTAATCTCACCCATAGCTGTTCCCTTTCTTGTACCTGGTGCCATCCATGTACGTTCACGCAGGCCGGCTTCAACCACGGCCATTCCCTGTTCATCCAGCAAGTGTGCCTGAAACTGCGTGGCAACTTCATCACGGATTTTTTGCGCTAATAATTTTTTCTCTCCATCAATACTGTTTGCAAGTTTATCCATAACGTACTGACGCTTGGTCTGACGCTCTGCCACTTTTGCCTGGTATTCAGTGAACTCAGTATCCAAATCATTAACGCGCTTATCCAAATCTTTAAACTTCTGATTAATCGATTTATTTGCACTGCTATCAGCTGCACGCATCTTTGCACGCATCTCTGTCATTCTTCTCTCAGCATTACCCAAACGGCGGCCTAGATCCTCACCGCTTTTATAAGTTCTGCGAGTGTTCTGAGTGACAGACGAATCAATTTTTTTATCAGTCTTATTCTTAATTGTAGTCTGTTCGACTGCCTTTTTAATTTCAAAATCAGTTTCAAGCTGCTCCTGTTTCAACCCAACTAATTCTTTTAACTCAGTCAAAGCTTCAAATTCACGCTGCGCTTTCACATCGCGTCGTGCTGCATAGCGATTCAAACGCTCTGATAATTTACCCTCATACTCTGCTAATTTTTCTTTTGGCAGCTTCTGACGTTTTCCTAAAAGCTCATTGAAATCTGTGAACTTCCCCTGAATCTCTTTTTCAAAAGTCTTGATCTTATCGTTCAGACTGGCTGTTTTTGTTGCAACCTTATTGTCCAGGCTCTCAAGTGTGCGGCCTAGTTTTTTCGCCTTGTCTGTCAGGTTATCAATGGTCTTTCCTTGCGTAATACCATCAACAAAACCTTTTAGGTCTTCCTGATTTTCAATCGTGCGAATATAGGCATTCATGTCAGCCTGAGCTGCTGCGGCCTCTTTCTGAGCATCAAGCAGATCCATTCGATCTTGTAATGCCTGCTTTTCTGCTTGAGCTTGTGAATCTTTTCTGTTTGCATAATCAAGCAAACGCTGTGAAAGACTGCGCTTCACATCATCCAACTTTTGCTCACGATTCAAAATACGCTGATCATCTAACGCATTTCGATCATTCAATTCTTTGATCTGGTCATTAATACCATTTACCAGCTGATTAACATCCTTATCCATTGCAGTTAAAAGCTTATCATCAGGAATCTCATAGATTGAACGTGCTGACATGAGCTGATTGCCCTTACGATCCACGACCGGATCAGCCAGGCGCATGACTTCCCATGCTCGTTCGTTTAGTCCGGTTTTTTCCATGAGCTCACGATCCATTGCGTCCAGATCGGCCCATGCTTTAGAGCGGGTTAAAGTGCCGTATTTATGCATAAGCATCTTGCTAAAGCCGACTTTTGAAGCTGCTGTGAGTGCATTCAGGCCAGATATACGCATAACCTGTGAAGCAATACCACTGGATACCCGAGCCAGTTTCTGTGACTTGCTATGCACTGAAGTTAGACCATCATCAGACCAACGTGCGATAGAACCGAGCATTTCTTCAGTGGCTAGACCCAAGCTGTGCGCTAGCTCCCGATCTTCTTTATTTTTTGGATTTAACTGTGTGAGCAACTCACCGAAGGTTTTGCGGAAGGCAATGCCATGGATCGATGCAGTCTTGGCAATCATGGCCTGATCGGTGACGGATGAAATTGTGGTACCGCCCAGCATAGATGCCACGTTCATTGATCGGTACGCTAAACCCATATTGGCCAGAACTTCGGATTGTGGTGTATTCTGCCCTGAGAACTCATCAAACATGGTCTGTGCACGTTTACGTGACTTGCCTGTGTCGTTTGCATCAATACCCTTTTGCCAGTCCTTTTGCTCTGCTGCGTCCATCAATATGCGCATGGAGTTTCTAGGACTACTACCAAGATTTTCCACCATAGCAATATCTTTGGATAAGCCGTTAATATGTGCTTCCACTAAGTCTACAAACGGCATACCGCCAAACTCAGACTGATATTCCATCCATGATTCAGCATCCTTAAAATGCAGTACCCGGCTTTCAGAATGACGGCTGGTGACCTTTGAATTACCCCCGAAGGACTGACGGCCAATTTCAGTTTTATTGGCACCGTTACTGCTCAATGTGTCGAATGAATATTCAAGCAGTTCGCGGATCTCTTGCTGTGAATAGTACGTTCCATCCTCATGCACATATTTTGAAGTGTCGATTAAGCCTTCTGCTTTCTGTACCCAAGCTTGTTTGCCGGCTAATACAATTTTTTCCAGGCTATGCGTCTGCGGTAATCCCCAATCATCCAGCTTGCCAATATCACCGCCGGCACGGTTAAAGCGTTCGCGCATACCTTCAAAGACTTCGCCCATTTTGTCTGAAATCTTCTTGGCCAATGGATCGCCGGTACTGTCATTGAAGCGTTCACGGACAATTTTTTGCACCAGTTCTGCATCAGTAAATACACCTAAACCGCCTTTGATGTTGGTATAGAAGTCCACCAGCTCACCACGGTAAATGGCTGCAATCGCGCGGGATTTAGAATCAATCGACTGAACACCCGACATATCACCATGTGCTGCAACCATACGGTCTACGACTTCACTGGCTGATAGTGTCGGATGATCCAGCAAGGCAAGGTTTTTGTTTTGGGTCAGAATGTCACGTGCAGCAATGGCATGCTTTCTTTTTAATTGTGCTTGGATATCTTCTGCGACAAACTCACCGGCTTTCACCAGTTTTTCAGCATCAGACAAATTGCGCCAGTTTTGAATATCTTTTTTGGCCAAAGACTTCATCGCATCCTTGATCCGGTTTTCAATGTTGGTGGCTTCTTGCTGGTTGAGTGTCGCCTTACCGAGTGCCTTAGCTACGGCGGCCTTGCATTGGTCTTTCATAATAAAAATGCCCAGATAATTTTCATCATCTGAGCATTAATAAAAGTGTGGTTTGTTGGGTAACTTATTCCCCAAACTGTAGAGCACAACTAATGGCAGTCTGTGCGGCCAAAGTATCTTCTTGTGCCTGACGTGCTTCTGCCTCCAGCTCATCCAGTCGTTCACGTAAAGACATGGTGATTTCTTCCATTTCCCCATCTGGTCGCATACGACTGACTGAAATCTGCTGATCCGGATTCTGCATGATGATATCTAAAGCGGCTGATTCTTCCGGACCATCACCAAACAGCGAACCTTGTCGCGGATCGCCCATTGCATCAATTTCATCAATCTTGGATTGAATATTCTCACCAATGGCTTTTGTACTACGCTTGTTCTGGTCAAAAACATTCAGGAAATCACGCGCACCAGGTGAAAGCCCATCATCAATAAGCTGACCTTGATTGAGATAGTCCGGTACGGTCTGGCCATTGGCTTTCAGATCACTAAGTTTTTGCGCTGCCTGTGCCAGATCCTTGGCCAAACTATTTTGATGACGACCGCCCTGCTTCACTAAGCTATCAAGCTGTGCCAATTGCGGTGCAGCACGGAGCAAGGCATTCAATACAGTCTTGCTGTCATCGTCCAGATTCTCAGCCATACGGCCAATCAGTGACGAATCCTCATAGGTGCGTTGCATGATTGCAGATTCAATACGGCGCTTTCCTTCCTGGCTTAATCGTCCGTCACCGGTAATCACTGTGCCCTGTTCTGACTTTGGTAATGACCCCACAAAACCGCGTACAAAGTCCATAGAGCCATCTAAATTAATTGAGCCATCATTATTGATCTTCAGTAAAGAAGCATCAGGCAGACGATCTGAGTCGCTCACAGCACGTTCTGTCGCGGAGTACTGTGCCACATCAGATTCATTGGCCAGTTTTGCAAATTGTGTACGGTCGGTATCGGTTAAGCGTGTCCGGACTAAAACAGGATTATTGATACCCGCTATATCAATGCCGCGTTCAGATGCGTACTGTTCCAGAAAGGCCCGATATTCTTCAGCACGGCCAGATTCATAAGCTTTTGCAATGGCCAGTGTACGACCGTTACCAGACTCCACCACGTTATCCATGCCGATAATCGGTGCACCATCAGACAGCTTTGGAGATTCGCCAAGCAGCTCAGGTCGCAGATCCTCAGCCATACGTTCAATCTGTTGGCGTGATGCTTCCCGGGTACGGTCACGCGGTTGCAGTTCAGATGGATAAAGCGGATTCACACCATAAGCTAGATCATTCGATGCAATCAGTTCATCCAGTGATTTGACCTCATAAGCCATGTCATAACTGCTTCCATCCATGCCAATTGCAGTACTGGTACCATTGCCACCATATCGAGCGCTTAGACTGTTCCACTTATTACGCCATTTGCCAATTGCCTGCCCGACTGTCATGCCCTCCATGGCATTATTGGCCACAACTGCATCAGCATTCTTTGGATCGTATTTGCGGACTACATCAATCAGTTTTGCATTTGGATCTGCTTTTAATACTGCAGACGCTCCACTTGGTCCAAGTAAGTGCCCTAAATAATGTTCATGCGGTTGCAGCTCACGGCCAATGCTTTTCTTGATATGGCTTTCTGCCTGCTTCATGTGCTTGAAGCCGATGCGGATTTGCTCATCAATATTGGATCGATCACCACCGCCCAAGTTACTCCACGACTTATCCAGCACCTGAAACAGACCATGTGCGGATGATGTTGGATTCTTGGCTGTATGGCTGAATGAACCACCGGTTTCAATATGGGCAATGGTTAAAGCTACATTTGGAGGAATCCCGGCCTGTTGTGCTTTACGTGCAATCGTTTTGGCATTGGTTGGTAGAGCCATGCTTTCGTAATTGACTGGCTTCTGCTTGTCCTCACCCTTCACCGGATGCACCACGTTTACCGGTCGACCCATGCGGATTGCTTCAGTTGCGGCATCCATATTTTTATAATGGTTATTGGCCTGAACTGGATTGGCCGGATTCACTGGTGCTAGTGTATTTTCAAACTCTAATTCATTTAAAACCAGTGCTGCCTGCTGCTGCTCTGGTGTGACATCGGGATTATTAAAATACTTACCTGCGCCACGTGCCGCACCAAAAAACATAGTATTCAGCAAGATATCTGTAGTGACTGATTCGGCTGTGACTTCGTATTTTTTAGCCTGTTTGTCGTAGCCTTCAGATTCAAGAATTGCACCCGATACAGCTTGGCCACCAATGGATAGACCAGATGCGCCACCAACGGAAAGTAGACCATCTTTAATCACTCCACCTGTGCCTTTAAAACCATAAGACATAGGCAAAGCCGTTGATGCTGCAGCCACAGCACCATCAGTCAAAGCGACTTTTAAAGCGGTTTCTTCATCCACGCCGTCACGGGTCAAGTCACCGTAGACATAGTTAGTCTCAGATCCACCAGTAACAGCTGCAGCACCGGCAATACCACCAACAGCACTACCGACCACCGCACGCGTTGCATAGTCGCCTAAACTGAATGCAATATTGCCGACTGTGCCGGTATTCTCTTTATCTTGCAGATAATCAATCGATTCATAGACCAGATCATCACGCGCCTTCTGCTTGCGCTCCTTGTAGGCAGAATAAGGCTCGCTAAATTCCTCTTTGCCCACATCATCAAGGGAATATGAAACACGGTCCACAACGGCATCAATCGGTGCAGCAATCACTTCACCCACTTTGGCAAAGCCTGCACCCATACCACGAATCGGTGCAGCCAGACTAAACAGGCCGCTGGAATCTTCTGTTGTTTCAGTTGGCTTGTGTGCCAGTCCTTTGGCATTGACTTCATCAACCTGTTTTTGTTCTTCAGGCGAGTATTCAGATAACCAGTTACTCATTACTTGGTCACTCCATCAGGCATGTTCATATAAAACAGCGCTTCACCACGTTCATTGATCAGGCCATAACGGATCTGACCTTTTGGCCCGCTTTTACGCTCACGACGTAAACGCAAATCCTTGAGTGCAGCTTCTGAAATCTGGTATTTCTGGGATATAGCCGCATAGCGTGTATCCAGTATCTGTTCAAAACGGTCATCATCCATACCGTAGGGCTTGGATACTTTCCATGTCTTTTGATTGCCGTACTTCACACCTTGCTCATATACGCCACCAGTGGCCAGACTGAGTGCTGTTTTAGTTAAATCTTTGCTGATATCTTGGTTGTCCTTGTGCTGGTAGCCATTGCGCTCAGATAGATGCACATAGATCGACTTGAATGCCGAATAAGACATATTTGCCGTTTCTCCGGAGACAGAATTACCCACGTACTTATTGAACTCAGAACGTAGTAAATCATCCTTTGGAACAACCAAGGCTTTATTCTTTAATGCCTGAGTACCGGAAATAATCGCAGCTGCTACATCTTCACCATCACGTGAACGATAGTTATTAGCTCGTGCCACACCAGCCATAAGGTATGACAGATCGCCACCGCCTAGCTGCCCCATGGTTGCAGACCAGATCTTGCTGCCATTCGGTACGCCTTTAGATTGGTTGATTAGCTCACCAATGAAGTCTAGTTTGTCATTCACAGACTTGGCTTCAAACGCTTGCTTGGCCTCTGCCAGATCTTCTGCAGCAATAGGTTTCACCACAATGTTTGGATCTTTAAGCGCCAGCTGACTCACGCCGTTATCAATCGCTTTGGCCGCAAATGATTTTGGATTGGCTTTCAGTTCACCAGCATTCAGGCTATGTGTTTCTAAACCTGCTTCACGTACTGCCTGATTCGGATTATTTTTTAATGTTTCTGTCTTTTCCTTATGGATCGACTCAAACACACCTAAAATCTTTTCCTCAGTTGCTGGATCTGCTGATTTGCTATTGGCCATAGCTGCTTTTTGCTGATTGATACGCTTTAGCTGCTCGGTTGTAGACAGGTTGGAAAACTGCTGGAAGTTATTCGACTGTGATTTGTAGAAGTTGTATTCAGCTTCATGTTCAGTTCCAACCACTGCACCTTTTACGCTTTCCAGATAACCATCATCCAAAGCACGACCAGTCAGCACCTGAGATTTAAAATCATTCAGAACTTTGCCGGCTAATTGCAGACGCTTGTTTTCTTCGACTTCAACCTGTTTATTGATTGCATCGATCCGGCTGAGTGCCTGCGCTTTCTTCTGCTGTACTTGTGGGCCATCGATATAACCGTATTTACCACTGTCCATATCTGTGATGAGTGCTTGCAGATCCGCAGTGTTCTTGCTTTCAATTGCTGCAGTAATACGCCCATCAATATCCAGCACATCACGTGTGGATTCATAGCCATAAATACGTGCCTGTTTTTCTGCTTCAGACAGATTCAATGTGGCCAGATTGGATTCAAGATATTCACGGCCAGCCTGACGACCCATACGTGTTCCGATCTCAGTCACACGGTCAGCCAGTACAGTGTCTTTCTTAGAATCTGCGCTTAATTGCAAAGGCAGGAATGCAGTGGCATTACGGCTCACATTGCTAGACCAGTGCTGACTTAATGCCTGATGTGCATGCCCGGGCAGCTCACCTTCCATATCTTTGAAACGCTTTTCAGACCATTGCTGTAATGTTTTATTGGCCGTATCAGCATTCATTGCGCCGTTGGCCACATCGTTTTTAAGCAATGTAACCTGCTCTGATAGCTCAGTGGTCAGTACATCATCTAGCTTAACTTTGGCTTCTTTCTCTGCCAGATCATTGTGATAAAGCTCTGCACGTTTGGCAGATACATCGGCTTCATCGGATTTTCGTCTGCGTTCATCAATAACGCCACCAATGGTTTCTCCAATTTTCGAAAGACCAGTCATTGGAGTGTGTTGCTGCATAACAGGCCGTGAAGTATCACGACCTTGAGACTTTGGAATTAACGCCATTATTTCCACCCCATCGCTTTAGCACCAACGCTTACAAAATCAGAAGCCGCATTCATGCCATAGTTGTTGCGCTGCATTTTTCCCTGCATACGAATCTGTTTAGCCTGATAATCAGCATCAGAGATATTGAGCGAGGCGTTATAAGCCGCATCAGAAATATGCTCATCCTGAAGCATTGCTGCCGCACCTACATCAACATTCACACCATTTTCCGCAGCTACGGCACGCGCCGTTGAAGCATTGCTTTTACCCTGTCGCTTCATCTTTTCAGCTTCTGCCAGTGCAACTGATTTAACCGTTTTGGCATTACCTTTAGCTGTAGCAGATGCCATTTGGCCATTTGCTAAATTCTGTACACCACTAAGAGCGTCACTAATAAAATTCTTACCTCCACACATGATTAGACCTCCATTTCCAGAACATAGCCGACCAGTTCAAAGCCCAATGATTCATACAGCTTCACAGTGCGATCCGCATGAATACCGGTGATGGTACCGACCTGAATCCGATCTGCTTTATTCATATCGGCCCATACCTTAAACGTTTCAATCAGATCACTGGCCGCACCTGATTTACGATATTCAGGCAGGACATAAAGACCTTGCTCATAAGCCAGTGTTTGCCCTGTGCGCCAGTCAGTATCTAGTGCGCCAATTAATGTGCCAACCGGATTCGAGTATTCATCTGTCACCATCAAGATTGATCCGTGCTTATCAATCAGATAAGCAAATACATTTCTAGCTCGTTTCTCATCAAAGCCCTGTTTCTTAAACCGTGGTGATTCACTGGTCAGACGCTTGCCCCAGTCAACAAGCGTGTCTAAATCTTTTAGTGTTGCTGCACGTACAAGCATCTTTATCTCTCATTCATTGATACCAACATAGCTACACTCTGGACGTGGAAAGGTAGCGGTTTGTTGTGTGTTATTTTTAATTCCATTTCGTGCAAGGTTGACCAGCCATTCATGCTGACACTGACCGGCCCTGTATAGGTCAGGTTCTGGAATGCAGACTGATTAAATGACTTATGTTCCAGATCGTACTGATTACACTGGCCACCAATTGAATTACGCACATATAAGACCGTTTCATGCGCCTGGATCTTATGGAGCATTGCAGTATTGGGAACTTGACTGTGATCCGGTGGCAGAAACTCAACTTCCATATTGAACGGCTGGCCAGCAAACCACGCGCCGGATGTTGGTTGATTGTCATCGTAGAAATAGCCATCTGCATTCTGGAATCGGTACTGTGTGTTGTTATGCAGGTTTCTGTTTGCCAATGCGCCGTTATGCGCAATCTCACAATCCATGAATGATGTTTCGTCTAGCTGCTCAAGCGCAACCGAAGTTTTACGCGTAACCAGCATGAAGCACAGATCATTGCCGGCAGCTTGAGGCAAAGCGCAGATTGAGCGAACAGCTCCACCAAAGTCATGCTGTGCCCAGGCATTCATTTCCTGATCACGGTTTAAAGTAATGCTGGCCACCTTGCCATCATTGAGTACCATCCAGACCAGGCTATACGGCGTTTGCTGATAGGTCAGTTCCTTAATTCCGCCATGATCCTCTGCAATGTGTGGTGCAATGGCTGATAGTTCCGGACTGACCAGACCATCTACTTCATAACGATAAGACAAAGCACGCAAGCGGTTACCGCCACGCTGGACAAATAGCAGCTCATTACCCACCAGACACGGACGGACGTTGGATTGTGCGCCGTAGGTTGTATGCTGTTCGATCTGGGCAGATGCTGGTGTAAATGCACCGGTTGAACTGATCAGAAACTCAGAACCACCAGTCAGCGCCACCACACCACCACGTTGTGCCAGGTGCAGAATGTTATCTGCCTGTGCGGATGATGAGGCCATACTAAATGCGCTGGCATCGTCCGTTGCTTCCAAGAAATCACCATCATTCCCGATTGCACTGACCCATAACTGGTTCGGGTTGTTTTTGGTATTGGCAAAGACCAGGCGCTGTTTAAAGAATGTCACTGTAGATGGATAGCCAGTGGCCGCAGTAAATGCTGCAGTATTTAAGGTCCATGATTTGGCAATGGCTTGAACGTCTGCATTCAGCTTTACTAGCACCTCACCTGAAGCCACTGTGCCCGATGTGATTGTGGTAATACGGACTTGACCACCGTTGATATTCACAATTGCGCCAATGTGAGAGGCATTAAAGACTGGAATGTCATACCAGGCGACTTCCTGCCACTTATCATTCAGATCTGTCGGCTCGGATGCAGAGTTATCTGCTACCGCTTCCCATGTTTTAAGCAGATGAATAACACGCTCACCAATGATGTAGTTTTCAGTGTTCTTCCAGTTTGGATATGATGAAGCGGTCAGCGTAATGGTTTTACCAACATCTGTGCCATTTGGCTTTAATGCCACGTTAGGTGTGGTATTGATTTCATCCACCGGTGCTGTGACAAAAGTGAACTGAGCAAAATCCCAATTATCAAAATCCTTACTACAGACCAGACGATGTACCGGATGATCGCCCTGGACAAAGAACATGCGATAGCGCGAGTGTGCCACCTGGATCTGTGCAACCTTGGCTGCTGTGTTATACGGCGTACTTCCTGTATAGACCACGGATTGTGTTAAGGAGTCATACACCTGCAGAGTATTAATCCCCAAGATCAATAGAAATGGATTATCTGAGTTCGGAACAAAAGGAATCAGGCGCAATGCACCGGCAAAGATTCCACGAAACTTAGTACCTGGTCGTTTCTTTGCGCCACCCTCTACCAGTGGGATTGCATTAAGCAGTTTTTTAGCGCCGTTGGCATATTGCTGCACATCAGTTCGGGTATGCAGTAACGGTGATAGCTCACCGCTAGACAGGTTATTTTTAAGTAGCCATTGCTTCATTAGTAGCGACTCCCGATATAGCGTGATTCCTCATACACGATGTCTTCAGAAGGTCGTTCTTGTGCATTGATCGTACGTGCACGCTTGATCAAATCACGATATTGCGCTTCTGCCGATTGCCCTGCTGCATCGCTACCGGTATTCGGTTTGCATAGCTTGGCGGCCATTTTGAGTGACATGGCTTCAACCAGCATTGAATCCCAGGAATCTTCGTTATCGTTGTCAAAAACATATTCAAGGTTGATCTGGTTTGTATTGGCCAAAATGTAGCGATTCTCTACTTCATATTTTTCAGTATTGGCACTGATGATCCGGATGAAGTCACGTGGCAATGGGAAAGAATTGCTATAACCAAAGGCCGGATATGTGGTGACCGGTGCAAGAATGGTACGTTTTTTTGCACATGACCAAGGATGATCACGGAGAATTGATTTTCGCACCTGGTCATAGATACTGCGGCAGCGTTCAGCACGTGCAGTGTTCTCGTCGAATGATGCAATATTGCTATCCCCGATCAGGCTTAAAGCATGATTGACGATGGATGTTCTGGTTGTAATAGACATAAAAAAGCCCTCAAGTTTTAATGATCTTGAAGGCTTTTAAGAATTGGTTTGTTGGGTATCAAATACCAGATGGCTGTGCTACAGCGCGAACTAAAGCCATAATTCCAGTCTGAATATCAGTCTTACCAATCGCAGCCCATCGTTGTGGTTCTGCTGCTTTAAATCGGTTGAACTCTTGATATTCAACGCTTGCAAAATCATTTGGAGCGACTTGCGAGCGAATAGCATTAGCTTGTTTGTATTCGAAGTCAGTGCTTAATCGATTGGCTAGTTCATTTTGTAAAGCAAGTAATTCCGCACCTTTCTCTTTGATGCGATTCATTAAATCAATTTCTTCTTTGGTTAGCTCACGATAACCATTAATTTTACGATGTTGATTTTTCATATTCTTATTCCACTTCTTTCAAACAATTGCGGCACTCTGGCTTGGCATCAGTTCCAATCTCAGTCGCACCATGAAAACCAAAAAGACACATCAAAAATTGAATCATTTTGGCTGCTCCTTATGGGTGGGTGTTAAAGCGCTTTGATAACTCCCAGCAGCTTCTTAGATGCTTCACTTACCACCTTTGATTCATTGCATTGGTAGGCCGTATGCATTGCATCAATAAGGAATTGACCTTTGGTCAACTTGGTGCTGGCGCTGTCCAAAGTGCTACGCATGTGCTTTAGCGCTTCTTTTGCGTGAAACAGATCTGATTCAAGCTGTTTTTTTTCATCTAAATCAATCGCATCTGCTCGATTCATTTTCTAATTCCCTCGAATTCGTGCCTATTAAAAAAAGACCCGACACCCCATGCTCAAGATGCCGAGCCAAAGCCCCTTTAATTAAGCCGGTGTGTAGTCAATCGCTACGACTTTCACTTCATTGGCACGTGCAGCACCAAATGAATGAACACCACCAACCTGTTTTGCGTTCTTCTTATCCGGACGAGTCGAGATATCGAAGCTTGTAATATCTGCATCACCGAAATGGACAGCAGACTTACAGTACATTGCTAGACGCTTGGTTCCGACTGTAGCGCCTTGACCTACTTTTTCATAAGCTACCCAAGTCACACCTAACCACTTGTGACCTATGGCACCATTTCGAAGCATCTCAATGTTTAAGTGATCCGAGCTGGTCAGCACGGTGTCATTTAAGAACTCATTCAGCACATCCGATGTATACGTGATAAAGATTTCTTCGCCATTCTGTTCATCACATTCGTTCGCACGGAATAATGATTTTGCTTTGGTGATCTGCTTTTTCAGCGTACCGAAAGCCGGCGCAATGATTTGACCTGCTGGCAGGTTCACTGTTGAAACAGTTGTGGCACCGGCATCGTCTACTACTTTGCGAGTCACTGGACCAACAAGCGCCGCATAAATAATGTCGTCAATCTTGCGCTCACGTGCGCTGATCAAAAGCTTCATATATTTGTCTTGTGGCATTGCCTTCAGCTTAGGCAGGTCACGCGGTTCAATTGGAATGAATAGATCCCAATCAGACATTAATGCGGTACGTACACCTACATCTGGATGACTCCAATTAGTGTCACCAAAGCGAGCACCAGAAGCCTGCATTTCCACTGAGCCCATGTCATTGACGGTGAATGACTCACCTTCAATTTTTCCACGGTTCACAACGGTTTTAAGTAGTCGTGATTCGTTTTGCTGTGCCGCAACGTCGTATGTGTCATGGAACTGTTGAACAAACGCCGCTGTGATTTTGTTTTGGTTAGCCATTGGCTAAATCCCCCTTATTGATATTGCTTCGCATAAGCCTGTTCAACCTGTGCATAGACGCGTTTATGGTCTGGATGCTTGTCGTTCAAGTAGGCTTCCGACATCATTAATTGTTGAACTGATTCTCCACCGTTTTGCTGTGTGTTAAATGGCGGCAAATCTTCCTGAATATGCTTACCAATAGCGGCAGCCAGCTTTAAAGCACCGATTGGCGAGTCTAGATCCGAAGCCTGAAAACCTAATGCTTCAATGGCCTGTTTGGCCAAGTTCACATTTGCGCCAAAGTCATTACCCCATTCTTCCTGCAGGGCTTCCATTTGCACGGATTGATGCTGTTCATAGGCTTTAACGACTGCTTCAACTTGCTTATTGGTCATGCCTTCAGCATGGAATGATTGCAGTACTTCCGCGTTATCTGCTTTAAATGCATCAAAATCGAAGCCATCAATTTCAACTGAATAGGCATCAGCAGACTCTGGTACCGCTTTTGCTGGATCTGTTTCAACTGGTGCCGCGTTTGGTTCACCTGGTGCTGGATCTGCTGGCGGAGTACCCGGAGTCGGTTGTGGTTCTGCTCCCGGAGTTGGTTCTGGAGTTGGAACTGGTTCAACTGCTGGTACGTTCTCTGGGTTTGGGTTCTGTTGTTCATCCATTGTCTTGCTCCATGTGTGCTAGTTCTAAGCTCTCGTCATAGCGAGGGTCATTTGCTGTGTTAATTCGGTTGATAATGAAGTCCACGACTTCGGCACGGCCCAAACGGCGGCATGTCTCACGTTCGTTGTCAGTGAAAGCATTGCGTTTAAACCGCACGGTGAGTTCTTCTAAAATTCGTTGGCCATTTACGTCCATATCGAAATGCATCTGATAGGTCAGCGCCGTTGGTTTTCGATGTGAACGCCATTTAACGTGATGGCCAAAGCCTAATTCGTCCTCTTGCTCCTGGACCAGTTCTTTAAATTCCTGATCAGGCTGGGCCTTAAGATCGGCAATATCCTGCTCCAATGCGAAAACTTGCCCTTGCAGTACTTCTGCACGTTCCCATTCATGGTGCTTTTCATTGCGTAAAGTGCTGGATAAGGCTCTTTCCTTAAACAGCTCATTACCTAAGTCTTTTACCTTCTTTTCAGCCGCATAAAACAAAGCGCAAGCAATCAGTAAGAGGATGGCCAGAACGGCGATAATTAGGATCATTGCATCACCTCACTAACCATCTGCGCTTCCAGTCCTTTACTTGCTGCATTTGCCACAGCTCCTGTGACTTGCTGTGCCATAACTGCTTCCTGTTCCTGTGCTGCTGCCTGTTGTTGAGCCTGGGCTTTCTGTTCACGATAGGCTTGTAGCTCATCTGTGGTACGCATGATTGAAGTCGGTGCACCTAGACCAGCTGCCAGTACTTGTGGAACCGCATCAAGATTGATGTTGTCCAGTGCATCCGGAGCGACTTCAATAATTGATCCAAGTGAAGCCATCAGACGTTCAATACTGGCCACTTCCTCAAGCTTCTGAGCACGTGCCAGTGGTGAAATAAACTTGAATGAAAGATTACGGCCTTGTAGATCCTCTGGTGCTTCGCCTAATGCTTCTGCCCGATATGCCAGACCAAAAGCACGATCAAGGATAGGAACAAGTAACTCAGCCTGTGCACGGCCATATAACGGCCCAAGCTGCTGCCGGATCATATCGACACGTGCATAAATCTCTGCTGCTGTCGGAGGTGTGTTGTAGTGTTGCTGCAGGCTGTCCGCCATCAACTTACGGCGTATGCTGGATTGAATGCGATCTAACAGTGGATCTGCGACCTGAAAGCCTTTTCCACTATCCAGGCGCTTCATTGAATCTACCTTTCCTGCAGTTACGATCTTGCCGCCACCAATACGTACAGTACGTGGGTTTAAAATGCCGTCATCCTCAGCAATCCAGAAACCTAGTACATCAATCTCAGCACTGCGCAAGGTGTCACGCATCAAAGCATTCGCTGATTTAGCCTCTGGTAACGCCGTAGACATGATGCCAATTCCGTATACGCTGCCTGAGATCTTTCTAAAACGTGGTACTGCACAAGGGAATTCGTTATAGCCAGATTCCTTCAGAATATTTTTTCCATCCACCTCCACGTGATATGAAGCAAACGGCATATTCTTTGGCAGCAATACACGGTTGGTCATTGATGCTTTGACCTTGCGTGGTTCGATCACATGCACAACCTTGAAACGATCATCTGGCCGAGTCTGGTAAGTGTTACGCACTGCATCACTTACTTTGTGTTCACCAAATTCACTGACCAGCTGTGCAGCGGTTTTAGTGTATTCACGATAAATCGTATCCACTTGACCATCTGGACGTGTAGACGCAATAAAGCACTCCCCAATTGGCCAGCACTGGTATGTGAAGCCACCGCCTTTTTCACGGTCAATGTCTTGATAGATCACACCCCAACCAGCAACGGCGAAATCAATGATCATGTCGTAGATTTCACTGTCAAAGTTTGCGCCGTGGATATTGCGGAATAAGAATTGTGCGACCTGTTCAAGCCAGTGTTCACCTGGTGTGAGTTCGGCTTGATCGTCCATACCATCAGGCACAGCTTTAAACCAGATCGCATTTGCAGGTGTAGTACCTGCAATCAGGTTAGACACAAAGATCAGGATTGATTCGGCAGCAGTAGAATCCAGCAAATCAGCACGCTGTTTCTCTCTGGTGCCTTCGGAACCTGAACTGCCACTAAAACACTGTTGGCGCTCAGGTGCTCCGTACTTGTAGCATTCAGTCCAGTGCGCTTCGTATTTGGCACGTTCTGCCCGAAGCTCACCTAACCGTTTGCAAATTTGACTTGCTCGATCACTCATGCCTTATCCGCCTAGTGTTGATTTCTTTTCATCATCAGATGCAGAGGAAAGCACCTCAGATGCCTTACGCTTTTTGCGCTGTGCAACCTGTTCGTTTTCTGCTGTCTGTGCCTCTGC
Source organism: Acinetobacter sp. UBA3060 (assembly GCA_002367455.1). Classification (GTDB taxonomy): domain Bacteria; phylum Pseudomonadota; class Gammaproteobacteria; order Pseudomonadales; family Moraxellaceae; genus Acinetobacter. Next base: position 36,775 of record DFCG01000164.1, read on the forward strand.
TCGGGCTTTGGCTTCCGCTGCCTGAGCGTCATAGCCTTTGGATGCTGCCTTGGTATCAGTCAGGCCAATGGCATCCGTTACGGTGCTAATGGCCTTGCCTACGAATCCACCGCACATGGTTAGTACTCCTCGGTGATCCAACCGTTAGGACCTACAACTTGGCGCGTGCGCTTTGCTGTTGGATCGGTAGGTGCATTGGATGTAGGTGGTTGAGCTGATTCACCTTTGGTTTTGCGCCATTGAAGGAATTCTTCATATTCCTTTTTGGCTGCCAGTTCTTCTGCAGTTGGTTCAACTAGTGCACCTAGTGAACTAGTTTCATTAGTAGACTGGTCTTGTGATTCAGCATCTTGACCAGTGATGTGCTCTAACGCTGCATCGGCTTGTTCTGCTGTGCTGACTGGTTCCGGTGCTTTCTCTGTTGCACCTGGTGTATTTACTTTGCGAGCTGCCATAAAAAAACCCTATCGTTGGTTGATAGGGTTACTGTGGGGGTATGGGTGTTGGGGTTTGTTGGGTGTTATTCTAGTCTATTGGATTTAATATTAATAAAATTTGGTGCTTCATTTTGCTTGTCGCTGATTCAGAATTTATAAGCCAAATTTTCTTATTCATAATTTTTGGCTGCCAAGATTCTAGTGCATAAGAGTTATCAAAAGTAATTTTACTTACTTCTTCAAAATCTGAAAGACATGATTTATGAATAAAATCCAACATCTCACTAATTTTTTTAAGATCAGCTTCGTATTTCACATATTTTTCAGAATACTTAGAATACTCTGGATAAGAGTTTTTAATTTTTTCAACTCTTGACACTAGCAACTGCGCGTCAATTTCAGATACTTCACTTAATCCTTCTTTAGCTCGATCAATCAACTCCACTAAAAGAGTTAGAATTGTGTTCTTATTATCTATAAATCGATTTTGCTGATTTAATTCAGCTTGCACTAGAGAGTGATCCAACTGCTCCTGAGCTTTTTGTATTGAAAGAAGGCCTAGCTGTGTCTGGTGTAAGGCTTTTCTATATGCATTGACAGCTAAATAAATAGCCAAGATCCCCAAAATTATTTGAATCTGCCCCGAATTATCTTCAATCAATGTTGAAAGGCAAACCAAGTATTCCCACATAAAATAAGTCCTTGTTATAAATTGATCATCATTCTACCTAAACTTACCTAAAAAATTACTATTCTTCGGCCCAACGTACTGAATCCAGCCCCATACATCACGCCAATAAAACCACTCGCCGTTGGATTCCTTCCACGGCGTGCCGTCATTCTCGATATGGGTGTAGTCAGGTGGCATGGCAGCTCTCTACATCTGCGATGGCTTGAGCTAATTGAGTCATAGGGCGACCATTTGCCTCTTGATTGATTACTGCATCAATTGCTTTTTCTAGACCACCAAATTGTTCAACCGCCTCATAACTTTTAACCAGATCTTTTAAGCGGATCCAAAACCCTGTATTCAGCCATCCATTTTGCAAACAAGCCGATTTGCAGTGCTTGTATCCATGTTTTTTGAAATACTCATTTGCTTTCACAACCCTAACTCCCGATCCAGTTCCTCAATGACCTGATCACACAGGCCGCCGTCTTCAAAAATATCCATCTGACCAATCTTGTACTTGTATGTCATCCATTCACCTTCCAGTGGGTAACGCACAATGCCTGTTTCGGTCTGCCATAGCAGAATGAAGGCATGGCCGTTGTCATAGTTCGGAACGCCGCCACGCGCCCACTCACTCACAGTTGAAGCACCGGACACCGGCAGAACATCTGCAATCTTTTCGTGTGTCCAGCCGCATTTGCCGAGATCCAGAATCATTCGATTGAAGTCTGGACGCTTGTAGTTCCGTAGTTTTAACTTGAACTCTTTGACCTTCTTTTTGGTATGCAGATTGATAAAACGCGCGCGCGCGCGAGGAGAGTTCGTATATACCCCCTCTCCACACTCTCCACCGACTAGTTGCAGCCCCATAGAACTTCCCATAGCAACCCCTATATTCACTTTAAATTTCCATCACTTTTATTTTGAGTAATCCGCCTTTAACCACATTGCCCCGGCGTACTATCAGCTCATCAAACTGTTCGTCATCTACGCAAAATTCACATTTCACTAAGCTATCGATTGTTGCTTTCAAGTAATTATCGATATCCCGTCTTAACCGATTTGGAAAATGAAACGTCACCTCCAGTTTTAACCGTGCTGTTGTATTGATCCGTGGTACCAACATGCTGACCAGATCATGAAAATCTCTTGCCTCATCACTCAACTTGAAACCGCGTCCAGATTTCTTCCAATAGTGGTTTACCGATGGAGGAATAGCCGGCAACTTAAAATCTAAAATGACCTTTTCACCCCCTACGCTATTTTGCTCTAGTTTCGCGTCTACGGCGTTTTGTTCTGCTTCATGTGTCTTTGCTTCAATTTTGTTTTTAAATTGCACTGACGCGCATTCCTTGCGTAATTTGTGCTTATTCAAGTGAACTTCTAACTGTTTTTCGCTCATGCGTATCGTCATGCAGTAGTCCCAAACAGTTGTTTTGCCTTTTCCGTTGGCAGGAATCCTTGTGGGTATTTTTTATCGCCTGTGATGTATCCAAGCTTCTCAAGTGATGCCAGATACTTCTGCACAGTTCTTTTGCTTACGTCTGAAACCACATCATCCAGAACATCCTGCACATAGGTTTTCTGCCTACGGAACGTGATGAACAAAACAATTTCAATCGTGAGTTCAAACATGTGGCCGTGTGATTGACTGATACTCATGCTGCACCACCTGTACGATTAAAAACACCTTTCACTTTTGCCGCCAATTCAGGTGGACATGGCACGCCTTTACGATTCTTCTCGTTATGCTCAATCGCTACTGGTTTTACCGGTGGTACATACATCACTTGAACACGTCCGGATTTTTTAGCTTTGTCTAGGTAATCGCTGTAAATATCTCTGAATGCAAAGTGAGCTGCTTTCTGGCCTTCGGTTTTGAGTATGTGGCGTACTTCATCCAGTGCACGTTTGGCCAATGTCGTGATCTTATTGGTCGGATCTGCTTCAAAATTTAAAGCTTTGGCCCATGCCTGTTCAGCTGTCCACCAGTCGCCGTCATGCACACACCAAGAACGAAACTCTGGAAGTGATGGGCACCATTTTTCAGAATTCATACGCTCTAAGCCACGGCGTAACTCTGCAGGTTTCAAACCGTTCAACACCGTGCAAACAGTGAATTGCAGCTCTGCTGGATTGATATTTCCGTATTTCTTATCGAACATTTCACCGTACAGCGCTTGCATCCGGCCTAAGACCTGGTCTGCAATCTCAGCTGGGAAATCAACAACGAATGCATCTTGAAATAACTGGATATTGCTCATGATTCACCTCGTGGAATTACACCTTGGCCATAGCGATGGCGTTTTGGTTGTTCAGCCTTAGGTTGTTTTGCCTGTGCCTTCGGTTTTGCAGGTTGGTAATTGCGTAGCCAGTTCAACCAGGTGGTCATCCACTTTTGAGAAATACGTTCAGGTTGACCAACTGACCATTGCGCCAGCTCTTTGAGTTGTTCAAGTACGATGTCTTGTGACAGCTTTGGAAAACTCACAGCTGCTTGCGCCATGAAATCCTGTTTGATTGGGTAGGTCCCGGAAAGATCTTTCAGCGTGTACAGCTTTGGATCGTCAGAGTGGTAATCAATAAAATTCAAAGCACCACGATCCTGAGGAGCAAATTCGGACGGCGCTTTATTCTTATTATTTTCTAAAGGATCTATAGGAATATCTATTGTGTCTTCGGTTTCCGAAGTGGTTGGCGCTCCTATTTCCGAAGTATTCCGCTTCGTTTTCTGTAGTACTTCGTTTTCTGTAGTACTTCGGTTTCCGAAGTAGTTAGATGATTCTTTTTCGCTTGGTTTAATGACGGCTTTACCTACTAAAGAAATTTCATTTAGGCGATATTTCTTAATCCCTTGTTTACCAGTTGCTACGATTGAAATAACCCCATTCGCTAAAAGCATCGCAAGGCCAACTTTTACAGTTGATAAGCTCATCTTTCTTGAATTCTTAGGTTCACCACCTTGCAACTGCGTCCAGCTCACAAAATCAGACTCCTTGTTATGTCCGTTAATGCGGTTTTCCAGCTCCGCATAGACGTTACGTGCAGCATCACTAATGAATGGCCACACTTCTTTTCGATACAAGCGGCTAGACATCACATAGCCTTGATCAAACTTATCGCTATACATGTTTTTCCCAGCCCCTTGTGCTGGTTGTGAAGGCTTCTTAAACGGAATTACTTGTGCAGTATTCATAGCTTCACAACCTCCCCGATACGTGTTAAATTCAACATTCGTTACATGCCTCATTTACTTTCTGAGTGAATGGCAAAGAAGCTCATCTGGTCGCACAGATGGGCTTTTTTTGTGCCGGTAGGTTTCATCAATGGTTCAGGTGTTAATTCAAAAATAGGCGTGTCTACGGTATCTGTGGTCAGACGCATAAGAGATGCGAGATTATTTAAACGTTCCCGAACTTCAGAAATATTTGATATGCCCAAGCCTCTTATATGCTCAGACAAGGTTTTATTTTCAGATCTGGCAATTGCTTCCAAGTCGCGCTTTTCGTCATACGTGCATTTGAACGTGATACTTTCAGTTAATTTTTCAGACATGCTTTCTACCTCACACAGCCTTATCACGCAGTTCAATCCAAATGTCTTGATAGGTATCTGGGAAAAGTTCTTTTCTTGTCGAAAGACCACGATCTTCAGCAATAACAGCAAGTCGAATTTTTCTTTCAGTGGGGATTTTCTTCCATCCGCTTACTGATGGAACTCTGATCCCAAGTAATCGAGCAACGGCAGCTGGTCCACCAAGAGCTTCTATAAGCTGTGCATCATTCATGTTGTTCTCCTAAATAATTATCTAATTATTAGGCATTCCTTATTTTTATTCAATAGGAATACCTAATTTATTTCGTGTTAGGATTTCCTAATGAAAACACTTGCTGAACGTCTTAAATATGCCATGGAAGTTTTACCACCTAAGAAAATTAAGGGGGTCGAACTTGCACGCGCCGTTGGGGTAAAGCCACCATCTGTTAGTGATTGGCTTTCTGGTAAATCGAAAAATATGGAAGGCCCGAACCTGATTCGTGCAGCCCAATTTCTAAAGGTAAATTCAAAATGGTTAGCTACCGGTATCGGCAAACCTACTGATGAAGAAGCAAAAACTGAGTTCAGTAATGTAAGTTTTAACAACGTACCAGTTATGGAAATTCCTGTTTTGGACTTTGTTCAAGCTGGCTTATTTGGAACCGTTGAATATGACGGCATCCACCCTAAAGATAAGACCTATACAACCTATCAAAGTGCAAAACCTTCTGATGTCTTTGGTTTGACAGTTGAAGGAATGAGTATGGCACCTGAATTTCTACCAGGTGACTCACTTGTAATTGATGCGTCTTTAGCACCACAGCCCGGCTCATTTGTTATTGCTCAGAATGGATCCTATGAAGCCACTTTCAAAAAGTACCGGGTAATTGGGTATGATGAATATGGACGTGAAGAATTTGAGCTAGTTCCATTAAATCCAGACTACCCAACAATCTCTTCAAGAGACCATAAAATATCGATCATTGGTGTGATGGTTCGCCATGAGCGGAGTTACAAATAATAAGAGAGCAAAATGAAAAGATTATGGAATTATGGAACTTCTACGCCAATTCAAAGGATTGGTGTAATTGTTCTGGGGGTGGGATTATTGTCACTTTTCTCATGGATGATTAAAGAGGATCTGAGCTTTGAGGATCTATTCAATAGCTACTACCTGCCAGGTAAAAGAGATTCCATGTTCTTTCATCTGTTCTTTTATTTTATTCCTCTAGGGCTCTTAATGTCTTGGGGGTATCAGGTTTTGGTAAAACTTAAAGAATGGATTTTTAATAATAAGCCCAAGGAGGTGGAACAAAAACGAGAGCCAAAACAGAAGCAGCCTTACGCACCACATCAGAAGAACTTACATTTCAAAAACAATCTTGCCGCCTTTCAATTCGCTACAAAAAACTATGCAGCGAACATGGAACCTGGAAAAATAAATCTTGGTCTCGTCCAGGATGTATTTCAAACTCAAGATGGCAATCAGCAATTTCTCATCCAGCTAGCCGATGTGGGTAAAACCACCCTAGTTAGTGGCTTTAATGATAAGCATGGCGATAAAGTTACTAAAGGAAATTTGGTTTATTGGGGGTTTGTTGAACCTGTTAATGACCTCAATGCTTTAAGAATCTCTGGAATTGGCCATGTTCTTGCCACACTATCCCCTGAATACGATCCAAACCAAGGAAAGTGGGAAATCAAGAATGATCTTACTAAATAATTCACCTAATGAAATGACCGCCATCTAGGCGGTTTTTTTACGCCTATCAAAAATAAATTAAAAAATATTAGGAATACCTATTTACTTATTTATTAGGATTGCCTAATATTTGTCTTGTACCTAATAAACCGAGAACGCCCATGAATCAATTTAAAACCTTAGCAACTGGCACCAATCACACAAGCCTGATCGTGTGTGATGGCGAACTTAAGGTTGTTCATTGTGGTGAAGTTATTGCGGTTATCACCAACTGGTAAAAACAAAAAAGCCCGCAGGGACTGGAAATCTAGCGGGCTTGCAATTAAGCGAGATAAGTATGAAACAAAATCCTATTCAAAGCAACCTGCCAGAGTTCGGCCAGTCGCGCCAAACTTCTGAGTGCTTGTACCAACATCCAGAGCCTAAATCAGTAGCGAAAGAAATCGTTTCAAATGTCGCTGCTTGGATGCTCCTGTTTTCAATCTTTATGGGCCTTGCCTTAATGGCTGGTTATGCAGCAGATAAAGAATCTGCATATCAGGCAGAAGCGATTGCCAAGTCTGTAGGGGGTGCGAAGTGAGCGACTTAGTTTATATGCCAACTGATGAAGATGTTTTTGACAGTCTTCAAGCGGCACTTGAGTTCATTGAGAGTGTTGCAAGTGATTTAAATGATGCGCTTGGTTGGTCAATCAGTGTTTGCAAAATAATCAAACCAACACACTCATGGTTCGTTAGATCAAAAGATCTTGTCAATGATATGCAAAATCGTGCTTCTGATGAATTCTCAGAATGGGCAGATGATTATTTAAATGATGTCGAATATGACAAGGTAAAGTTAGCCGAATTAGATTTATTAATCGCTAATTGGTTTAGCAGTAATGCCAAAGAGCCAGATTTTTATCAAGCTGGTGAAGAGGTTCAAGTAATCATTGTTACTAAAGAATTGCTTGATGAGCACGGTATTCAGTTGGAGGCTCGCCAATGAATGCCTATGTCAATCCTACCCGGATTATTTCAATCCGTGCCTCATCGCTAGGCGATCTGTTTGACTGCCCTGCACGCTGGGAAGCAAAGAATCTTTTAAATAAACGCAATCCAGATGGTGCACGCACTCGCTTGGGTACTGCAATTCATGAAGCTGTAACCCAATGGGATCACCTGAACTTAATCGGTGAGGAAGTTAGCCTGGAAGAATGCGAAGAAATTTTGCATCACCAGATCTGGCAACCCAATGAAGAAGTTGATTGGTCGGATCTGAATCAGAACGATGCTGAGTCCATTGGCCAGTCATTAATGCACAAGTACATCACTCACATCGTACCTACTCAGAAATTTATCGGTGTGGAAGTGCGTTGTGAATCATTAATCCTTGCAGATCTAGGCATTGAACTTACTGGCACCATCGACCGCATTTATGAAAATGAAGATGGTGAATTAGGCATCTCTGATATCAAAACCGGTAAGGCTGCTGTAGGCAGTGACGGCGTAGTGAAAACCGTTGGCCATGCGCCACAAATGGGAATTTATACCGTACTTGCTGCACATGCATTGCAGGAACCAGTAACAGCCCCTGCCCGTATTTATGGCCTGACGACTGGCAAAACAGATAAAGGTCAACACGTGGGTATCGGTGAAATTGAATCACCTGCAGAAGTACTGTTGGGTACTGAAGAAGATCCAGGACTACTGCACCACGCGGCCAAAATTATTAAACACGGTACGTTTTACGGCAACTCTAAATCAATGCTCTGCAATGAAAAGTTCTGCCCTGCGTACGCTACCTGCAAATTTCGTAAGTAATTAATTTTTTAAAAATAAGGAATACCACAATGACTTCTCAAGTAATGACAACTGAACAACTTCGCGCTCAACGTAAACCTGAAAATGTTGAAGCAAACTTTAATACTTATCGTGGCTTCCAGGCTATGCATCACATGGCTGAAAGTCTGGCCAATAGTACGATCATTCCTGAAGCTTTCCGCAATACCCTTATGGTTAAGGATCGTTATGACGCTCAGGCTAAAAAATGGATATATCGTCCTGAAGCAAATCCAAACGGCGTATCTAACTGCATTATTGCCTTGAATATGGCTCAGCGTTTAGGTGCAGATCCAATGATGATCATGCAAAACCTTTACCTGGTAGACGGTCGTCCGAGTTGGTCAAGCCAGTTCATTATTGCTGCAATCAATAGTAGTGGTCGTTATAGCCCTTTACGCTTTGATATCACTGGCGGTGAGGAAGAAGTGGAAATCCCATATGCTGTGACTGAGTGGGTTTATAACCAAGCTACCAAGAAAAAAGAACCAGTCGAATCAAATCAAACTGCTCGCGTTAAGAATTACAAATGTGTGGCTTGGGTTGTAGAAAAAGCGACTGGTGAGCGTCTGGAATCGACTCCTATCACCATGGAAATGGCTGTAAAAGAAGGCTGGTATCAAAAGAATGGATCTAAGTGGCAATCAATGCCTGAACAGATGCTTCGCTATCGTGCTGCTTCATTCTTCGGTCGTATCTATGCGCCAGATCTTCTAATGGGCTTACGCACTCAGGAAGAAGAAATGGAATCCATTATCGACATTACACCTGAACCAGCACCACAAGAAGCACCGCAAACTTTGGATAGCATTAAGCAGAATGTTGTGAAAGAAGTTGCTACCGATGCACCTGCAGAAGAAAAACCAAAGCGCTCACGTCAAACTCAAACCAAGACTTTTAAACAAGAAATAGAAGCACCAGTAGAAGATATTCCGCCGGCTCAACAAGCTGAAAATTTCCAAAATCAAACATCAAATGATGTAGGAGATGGAGAGTTAAGCGTAAATGAATTGAAGCGCCTGCAACAAGAGGCTGAAGCATTGGTACAGCAAAAGAAACAACCTAGCTCTACGGAAATGAAAAAGGAATATGCCAAAGCCTTAAATACGGCGAAATCACTGGCCGACATTCTGGATATCGAAGAACAGATCGAAAATGACAATGCTTTGACTCAAACAGACTTCCAGTACCTGCAGGCGAACATTGAGCAAGTACGCACCAAGTTTGAAACATCACAAGCGCCAGCTGTAGACCCGATCAAAAGTGGATCAGTTAAAAACGGTCTTACCCTCCTGATCTCTGATGCCAAGAACGGTGAAGACATTCGACAAGTTGCACAGCAAATGAATGCAGCTAAGCCGAATTTGACCAATGAGCATCAACAGGAATTACTGCAAGCCTACGCGCAGAAAAAGAAATTGATCGAAGATCAGATGGATATGTTCCCAAATAAATAATACGGATCTGGCCACACCTTCGGGTGTGGTCTACAGGAATAAATTATGAAAGTTATCCCATTAAATTTATTGATTCCGTTTAGAAACTGGCTGGTTAAGAACGGATACCGTGGCGTGAATCGTGGCGACCATCTAACAGCCTGGAAGCCGAAGCACAAACAGATTGAGATCATCGGACTGCAAATGAATAAACCTTGTCAGCCGGTATTTAAAATGTTCTTAGGCCAGTACCTGGAACACGGAAAAGAATTTTTAGAGGAATTGGCGTGATGGATATTGAAAAATTAAAAGCTGAGTTTGAGCAGTCTGAATGCTTTAAACGTCTTGAGCATGTTGCGCAATACACCTTCTTTGAATTTGGAGCATACATCAAACGCACTGATGTTCCTGCTGACATTGAAAAGAAGTGTGGAAAATTAATCACAGCCCTTCTTTTTAGTTGGTCCGCCTGGAAGGAAGCCAAAGCACAAGCGGTGCCGGAAGGATATGTTTTGATGCCAAAAGAAATAGATAGTTTCGATAGCCCTATCGCAAATGCGCTGGAAAAAGGAATTGTTCGTGATTGGCCTGCATCGGAAATTTATGCAGCCATGATCGAAGCACAGGAATAAGCCAATGACTGAAATTCAATTAACCAAACTTCAATTGGCGAACTATGTTTGTGATGAGCTGCATAAAGAAATGCCATTTGATCTGATTTTTAATCAGGACGAATTCGTGCCATTTATGGAAATCATTGATGCTTCAAACCTTAATGTTGGATTTTCAGTTAAGAATATCGGTGACAAGATTCATGTCGGTGTAACAAAGGGAAATTCAAACGGTATATATCAGGCATTGAGCAGCTACATCGCAAAGCATCAAAAACCGGAAAACTGCATCGATCAATTTATTGCTAGTGGTGAATTTGATAAGGCTTTTAAGGATGTGTTTGGTTTACCGGAGACGGTAAAACAAAGTTTAAAGGAGGTGTCATGACCAAAGATGTTTTACACGGTGAAGAAGACCGACTATTAAAGACAAGTGAAGTCACCAAAATGGTCGGTATGACACGTGCATCAATTATTAAAATGGTTGAAACCCGTCAGTTTCCGGAGCCGGATTGGGTAAGCGACAGCGGATACAAACACTGGTGGAAGTCGACTATTTATGCTCACTTCAATAAAAAACAAGCCCTCGCATCATGAGGGCTTTTTTTCTTCAAAATTAATATTTTTGGATGCTGCAAATTGAGCCTTGAGTTCATCGCAATAATCCGACCATCTTTGCATCATCTTTCGTCTTTTATCTAAATGCTTAGTCCGGTTGTATGCCCTGCCGTGCATGTCACGCACCTGGTGCGCAAGTTGCTGTTCAATAATATCCAGCGGAAATTCCAGAACTTCATCTAATAATGTACGTGCAATTGCCCGAAAACCATGGCCGGTCATATCCTCTTTGCCATATCCCATACGGCGCAAGGCCATATTAATTGACATATCAGAGATCGGGCGATGCTTGTCTGAACGTGATGGGAAAACAAAGTCTGAGTTATTCGTAAAATTATAGGCTTCTTTTAGAATCAAAATGGCCTGAGTAGATAAAGGCACAATATGGTCAAGGCCGGTTTTTGCAGAAGTTTTCGACGGAGTATAAGACCAGGTGGCATTATCAAAATCAATATCGGCCCATTTTGCTGCACGTAGTTCACCGATCCGGACAAATACCAGTGGTGCCAGCTGCAGTGCAAACTTTACATGGACCAGTTGAGATTCATAATTATCAATATCAAAAAGCAATCGGGCAAAGTCGAACGGATCTGTTAAAGCTGAATAGTGCTGTTTTTTTCTTTGAGTAATGGTGCCCGCCAGATCCTGTGCAATATCTCTTTCACACAGCCCCATCTTTACGGCAAATCGGAATACCTGGGATGCTTTTGACCTGATCCGCATGGCCGATTCGATATAGCCCTTGTTTTCATCTTTCTCAATCACTTTGGCCAGATCACGTGGCGTAATCTCTGAAATCGGCATATTGCCAATATCCCGATAAAGTTTTTCAAAAATACGTTCATTACGGGTAACGGTAGCTTCAGCCAGACGCTGTTTACTTTTATAGAGTTCAGATACTGATTTAAAAGTAGCCTGTTGTTTCAGTCGCTCTTTTTCTTCCACACCCTGCTTTTCTGCCTGTGGATCTTTTCCGGCAGCAATTAATGCCCGGAACTGGTCGCGGTACTCACGCGCTTTGGCCAAAGACATGGCCGGATAAGTGCCGACCGTCATCGTGTTTCTTTTTTTTGTAACCGGACGAGTGTAGTCAAAACGCCACATTACAGTACCGTTTTTACGAATTAGAAGATTCAGACCAGCGCCATCAGACAGACGAATATCCTTCTCTAAGCCGCTGGGATTGCTATTTTTTACGTCTCGAAGGAATGCTTTGATTTTGCTATCTGTAAGCGAAATTACTTGCTTTGGCATGTTTTTGCGTTACACCTGTGAGTACAAAACTGGTTTGTAACGCAACCTGTAATGCTTCATTGCGTTACAACTTTAAAAAGGTTTATACAACTTTATACAGGTTTATGCGGGGAAGTCTATTATTTACAGCAGGTTTATACGACTTTTGACAAGTTTGAATATAGAATTTGGTGCGCTCAGCGGGACTCGAACCCACGCCACAGGCTTCGGAGACCTGTACTCTATCCAGTTGAGCTATGAGCGCATCTTTTTTGGATCGCGCACATCATAACAAAAAAAAGCATAAGGTAAAGCAACTATCTCTAACTTCATCATTTTTATGCTTAAGCTTTATACAATGTTCCAAAACAGCAACACAGAATTGCATGTGAATCACTTGGCTTATTTTGCGAGATCACTCACAATATCTCAACTTTTCACCATTTGAGATATTCATGACTGATGCACTGATCTTAAGGGATGTGTCAAAGACCTATCGCAATGGCTTTCAGGCATTGAAAGGGATTAACTTAAATGTACCAGAAGGTGAGTTTTATGCGCTATTGGGGCCTAATGGCGCAGGAAAATCTACTACCATCGGTATTATCAGCTCATTAACAAAAAAAACCTCCGGTACAGTCGAAATTTTTGGTCATAATCTGGATACCCACCCTTCCCAGGCCAAACAGTGCCTAGGTGTAGTACCTCAGGAATTCAACTTTGCCCAGTTTGAAAAAACCTTTGATATTTTGGTGACTCAGGCAGGCTATTACGGCATTCCTAAAAAAATTGCACAGGAACGGGCGGAGCTTTATCTGACCAAACTGGGTTTATGGGAAAAGCGTGCCACTCAGGCCCGCATGTTATCGGGCGGGATGAAACGTCGCCTGATGATCGCGCGTGCCATGATGCACGAACCGAAACTGCTGATTCTGGATGAACCGACGGCTGGTGTTGATATCGAGTTGCGTCGTTCGATGTGGGAATTTTTGAACGAGATGAATGAAAAAGGCACTTCCATCATTCTGACCACACATTATCTAGAAGAAGCAGAAATGCTGTGTCGCCGTATTGCGATTATTGATCGCGGTGTGATTAAAGAAGACACCACCATGAAAAGCTTCCTGAGTCAGCTCAATGAAGAATCGTTTATTTTTGATCTGGCCGAACCGATTGAACCTTTGCATCTGGATATCATCGGCGTGCGATTTAACCTGATCGATCCGATGACTTTAGAAATTACCATGGACAAGGCACATACCATGAATGATCTATTCCAGTTGCTGGAATCACAAAATATTCAGGTACGCAGTATGCGCAATAAATCCAACCGTCTGGAAGAACTTTTTGTGAAAATGGTCGAGAAAAATCTGGATGGAGCTGCGCAATGAACATTAATCAACTCAGCGTAGCTTTATATACCATTATCTATAAAGAAGTGCGTCGCTTTATGCGCATCTGGCCACAAACCCTGTTGCCACCTGCAATCACCATGAGCCTGTACTTCGTGATCTTCGGTAATCTGGTCGGTTCACGCATTGGAGAAATGGGCGGCTATAGTTATATGGAGTTCATTGTGCCCGGTCTGATTATGATGGCCGTGATCACCAACAGCTATGCCAACGTCTCGTCTAGTTTCTTCAGCTCAAAATTCCAGAAAAGCATTGAAGAACTGATCATGAGTCCTGTACCGATGCATGCCATTTTATGGGGGCATGTATTGGGCGGTGTGATTCGTGGGATACTGGTGGCAATCATTGTCAGTGCCGTGAGCTTATTTTTTGCCGATTTATACATCACTAACTGGTTTGTGACTATATATACAGTCTTGATTACTTCCCTGCTGTTTTCCTTGGGTGGTTTTATCAATGCCGTCTATGCCAAATCTTTCGATGATATCTCGATCATCCCGACTTTTGTGTTAACGCCACTGACCTATTTAGGTGGTGTGTTTTATGCTATTTCGAGCTTAAGCCCATTCTGGCAAAATTTATCTTTAATTAATCCTGTCGTGTATATGGTCAATGCCTTCCGCTATGGCATTTTAGGACATAGCGATGTCAATGTTGCCATTTCACTGACAGTGATTACCTTATGTTGTGCCGTGCTGTATGCAGTGGCCTATCATTTACTCTCCCGTGGTTCAGGAATGCGTGAATAATGAGTGTAGAACAATCTCTCCTTGGTAAAGACACCAATTACCCGACAGAATATCATCCTGATGTTCTGTTTCCGATTTTACGCGCGCCTGCCCGTGAACAATACGCACATGTTGAAGCGATTCAGCAAGGTGCAGACTGGTGGCATGTGTTTGAAATTTCCTGGTTAAATCCAGCAGGTGTGCCGCAAGTCGCCATTGGCCGCATTAGCTTGCCAGCGTCCTCGCCGAATCTGATCGAATCCAAATCCTTGAAGCTGTATTTCAATAGTCTGAACTTTGCCAAGTTTGAATCTAAAGAAGCCTTTATAGCGACGGTAGAAAAAGATTTATCTACTGCGGCTGAAGCTGAAGTCAAACTGCAATTGTTTCAGGTCGATGAATTAGAGATCAGTAAGCCGGAAGGTATCTGTATTGATGAGCTTATACCTGACCGTCTGGAAAATCATCCAGATGCCAGTTTATTGGCTTTGGATTCGAAGGATGCAGCAGAAGGTGAAATCCAGCTGTATTCACATTTACTCAGAAGTAACTGCCCTGTCACTGGCCAGCCGGACTGGGGAACAGTTTTTATACGTTATCANNTTCCACGAACAATGTGTGGAGCAGATGTTCGCCGATATCTGGCAGCAACTGAAACCGGAAAAGCTGATGGTCTACGCAACCTATACACGCCGTGGTGGATTGGATATCAACCCTTGCCGTGTATCGGATTTAACATGGATGCCTCGCCCTATTCGTTTAGCGCGACAATAAAAAACATTGAGGTTGAACAATGCCATTTTTTGGGTTTATTCCTTCTGCAGAGCTTTTAAATACAATTCAGACTGCACAAAAAAACAAAAATTCAAGTGAGCCGCTTTACCCATTGCGTGATAAAACCGCATTGATGATTAATGATGAAATTATTGATGCGATTCTCACCGAGCTGGTGCGTCGCTTCCCTGCCAGTGATAAACGCGATACTGCGGAAAAACTGGCTGGCTATATCAAGTCGACTGTTGCAGTTTTGCTGAAACAGTTATTGAGTAAAGCACCAAATGACGTAGTCAGAGAGTCGATTGCATTCTCTGAGCGCAGTCTGTTTAAAGATCCTGAAGGACATTTCCGCATTGGTGAATCACTGGATGCCAGTCTGGTGACGAATTTAAAACATCATTACGCAGAACTTAAAGCCGGTCAGACTATTGATAAACAAGCGTTCAGCAACCTGTACAAGCAATTTGGTGAAGCGACAGTACGACATTTTATGGTCGACTTTAATAAAACCCTGGATCTTGGCATGATCAAACGCAAGGCAGCAGATATTGGCGCATCTGCAGTGATCAAGGCCATCAATATGGCAGCAGATAAAATCATTCTGAATTTGAATAAAGATGAGCTGCGCGCCATGGCCGAATATCACGACACTTTGTTCTATACAGAATAGTTCAAGATTTTCTACAAATCTTGAGGAATTAGCCTGACTTCGGTCAGGCTTTTTTATGATCAGTGAAATAGCTTGTTACAGATAAGCGACTCTATAAGACAAACTGCCGTAAAAATAGCCAATCCATCGCTATTTTTGTATAAGCGGCTAGGTCTCTTATTCATCCGAATGTTATCTTTAATCTGGCACTTTAAGCCTCACGATTGAAAAAATTTTATCAATCTTTTTCATGGCATGATTCAAATGACATCGCCAGCAACTCATCAAAAAAACTGGAAATCGTAGCAAGATGTTGAAATCGGATTTTTATAAAAAGTTTAAGCAGCTTTCAATCGCACTTACCGCATTTGGTCTCAGCAGTTTGAGTCTGGCCAACGATTTCCAATATCACCCTTCTTATGCCGCTTTTAAGCAGAATGCCATGCAGAGCTATGGGCTAAGTGCCCAGCAAGTAGATTCCGCCATGAGCGGGACGCGTAATTTGCCTAATATTATCAATATCATGAATCGCCCAGGTGAAAGTAAGCCTTGGTATTCGTATAAAACTAACTTCTTAGCTGAATCTACCATTCAGCGCGGCGTACGTTTTAAACAGCAATATGCAGAAACGCTTAACCGTGCTGAACAGCAGTTTGGTGTACCACAGGCGATCATTCTGGGCATTTTAGGTGTAGAAACCGGTTTTGGTAGCAACAAGGGCTCTTTTGTCACTCGTGATGCCCTAGCAACCTTAGGGTTTGGCTATGAACGTCGTGCCCAGTATTTTCAGGATGAACTGGCTGCTTTAATTGCCTGGTCGTATAGAGATGGTGTTGCCACCTCTTCTGTGGTGGGTTCGTATGCCGGCGCTGTTGGCTATCCGCAGTTTATGCCGAGCAACATTCCAAAATTCGGCGTGGACTACGATGGCAATGGTCATATTGACCTGCGTAACTCAGCGGTAGATGCGATTGGTTCGATTGCCAACTATCTGGCACAGCACGGCTGGCAGCGTAATCAGCCCATTGCCTTTCCGGCACGTTATACCGGTTCAAATCCCGATGCCGTGATTGCCAAAGATCTGACTCAACCTATGCCTTATGGTGTGTTAAAAACGCAGGGCATCAGCCCAATGAATCCAATCGTAAAAATTGACGATCTGGATCTGGTCAATGTAATTCAATTACAAGAGAATTATGGCTCGATTTACTACATCACTTATCCAAATTTTCAAGTGATTACCACTTATAATCGTAGCCGTATGTATGCTACTGCTTTGTGGCTATTAGGTACCGAAATTACCAGCCGTTAACACTGAAAATTAATATAAATTATGAAAGTCAACATTTTTATAGGTTAATTTGTACGTATTTTAAGCAATTTTAATATCATGTTACAATATTGATTATTTTTTAATCAATCATTGTTTATTTTGCGTTCTTTTTTTAACTATTTTAATTAAACACTAGACAGGGTATTGTCGGCATGAATATTATCCATTTCGTTAAATGTAGTTGCATAAGTTAAATATCAGGCATGTTTATATGGTTTTTCAGCCATTTATGAACAACCAATAGATATGCTGTTAGGAGTTGATTCGATGCATTCTTCAATTTTGAAGTCTTTTATGGCCATTGCCACGATCGTCACGCTGACGCAATCACAGGCAGATATGGTTCCGTCATCTTCATTCACCAATGAAAATGACAATTCGCGTCTTGCAACGCGAGTACTCAATAAAGAAGCTCAAAGCTTCAATTCAAATTTCACAAATTTGAACAGCCTTTCAATCACTGAGCGTTCTGGCGATAAAGTTCGCCGTGAAACCATTGCAGCGAAAATTGAACTTCCTGCAGAAGAGCCTTCAGTGATTGAAAAACTGAATACAGTGGCTTCTAATACTGTACGTAAATTCAGTCAGACAGGTACAGCGTCTTGGTATGGTCGTCAATTCCACGGCCGTAAAACTGCAAGCGGTGAAACCTTTGATATGAACGCAATGACTGCTGCTCATCGTAGCCTGCCATTGAACTGCTATATTCGTGTAACTAACCGCAATAACGGCAAGAGCGTCGTGGTTAAAGTAAATGACCGCGGTCCTTTCCATGGTAACCGTGTTGTTGATTTATCTTACGGTGCTGCGAAACAGTTAGGTATTACCAGTGCCGGTACTGCAAAAGTCAGTATTGAACGTGTCGCTGGCCCAAATTCTTAAGATTTGACCTGCAACACATTTAACAAAAGCCACAGCAATGTGGCTTTTTTTATTGTGCTCATTTTCTAGAAGAATATAAACGCTCCTGCTCAGCCCTATCTTAAAGTTCTTTCAAGAAAATTTTGGTAGGCTCATCCTGCCTAATAAAATCCCTTCACCTGCATGATTAACTTTTGACCATATCCGGATTCTGCTTTATATTTCCAGATAAGCAAAACATGTTCATGGAATGGAGCGAAGAATGAAAACAATATCTNNCATTTCAGCGCTTTGCTGACTACCCTGCTACTGGTTTTGGCTTTTATCTTCTATGCACGCCTGGATCTTGTTTTGGCAGTAGCGATGGCTGTATTAACTTTAGTAATGGCCTGGCTCATCTGGATTCTACCAGTCGGTACCGGTTTCTTTATTGCTCTGTTTGTCTTGGCTTGGATTGGCCAATTTTATGGGCACAAAGTGGAAGGTAAAAAGCCTTCATTCTTCAAAGACCTCCAATTCCTCCTCATTGGCCCAATTTGGTGCATGGATGCATATTTAGGTAAAATCCTACCGAACTGGAAATCACGCCATAGCAGCGCAATTATGAGCGTTTAAACGCTATATTCGATTTATCCAATTGGAAGAACCTTATTGATAGGTTCTTCCTTGATGTTTTAACCAGCCATCGACATGTTTTCGCGCAGGGTCATGATGCGTCCAGTGAATCACCCCGCCCTTGTCACTGTATTCATATTCTCCATAAAACTCGACCTGATCCTGTTTTTGAATACTCTGAATACGCGGTGCCAGATCGATATTATGTGCAACCAGTACAGTTTGGCCATTTGGTAATTCGAGGATAAACTTTTGATGGCGCGATCCTTCATGATCATCTGGCAAAACGGCAATCACCTGCCCGCTTGAACGCACTTGTAGATCACTCTGGCGCTGTTGAAACGCCCGTGCAATTCGGTCCAGATCATCAGTCGTTTGAGAGGGTACTAAATTAGGCTCTGAATGAAGCGTTTCAGTTGTAGCATCAGATGCAGATGGAACAAGTGGTTGGGATTGCTGTAGATCCAGGCCCAGATAAGCAGCAATCAACAGTATAATGATTGCCCCGATGCCCAGATTGGTTTTATTTGGCATTTTTTTATAACTTTTTATTAAATGATGAATACATGATCTGAGCTCTATCACTAGACCCAAATCCTGCTCTTGAATTGCTGATGAAGAATAGACCAGCATAAAAAAGCCCCATCAATCAGATAGGGCTTTTTCTAATTCCTCAGGAATTATTTTGCAGCAGCTTGAGCAGCAGCAACTTCTTCAGCGAAGCTCATTTCTGCTTTTTTCTCAATGCCTTCACCAACTTCGAAACGAACGAAGTTTGCAACTGTAGTACCAGTTGCTTTAAGAACGTCCGCAACTTTCTTGTCGTTGTCGATTACGTACATTTGACGCTCAAGCACAACTTCATTCAAGTATTTCTCAACAGAACCTACAACCATCTTCTCAACGATGTTTGCTGGCTTGCCAGATTCAAGTGCTTTCGCTTCAGCAATTTCTTTCTCTTTCGCGATAAGCTCAGCAGAAACGCCTTCAGCATTTACAGCGACTGGGTTGAATGCAGCAACGTGCATTGCCAAGCCTTTACCTGTAGCTTCATCACCAGTGTAAGAAACAACAACACCGATTTTAAGACCGTGTTTGTAAACTGCAAGGTTTTCGCCTTCAACAATTTTCGCACGACGTACTTGGATGTTTTCACCGATTTTTTGAACAAGAGCGATACGCGCTTCTTCAACAGTCGTACCATCTTCTATTTTCAATTCAGCGATTTGAGCAGGATCAGTTACGTTTGCAGCAAGTGCAGCAGCAGCAACTTTCGCAGAGAAACCAGCAAAGTTTTCGTCTTTTGCAACGAAGTCAGTTTGACAGTTAACTTCTAAAAGAAGTGCTTTGTTGCCGTCTTGAGCAATTGTGATCGCGCCGTCAGCAGCAATGTTACCTGCTTTTTTAGCAGCTTTAGCTTGACCAGATTTACGTAGGTTATCGATCGCTAATTCAACGTCGCCGCCCGCTTCTGTCAAAGCTTTTTTACATTCCATCATTGCAAGACCAGTACGATCGCGCAATTCTTTAACCATGCTTGCTGTAACTGCAGTCATGTTTATCTCCTAAATTCGGTAGAAAATGAATTCTTTTTAGAACAGAAACGGCCCAGAGGAGTTCTCATGGGCCGCCTGCATACATAACGCTTACTTTGCCACCATCACATGTCGCAAAAATGACAAGCTAGCGTCAAACGCATTAAGCCTCAGAAGCTGGAGCTTCTTCTGCTTTAGCTTGTGCATTTGCTTGTGATTGAGCATATTCTTTACCAGCAAGAATCGCATCAGCCATAGCAGAAGCATAAAGTGTTACTGCACGGATCGCATCATCGTTACCCGGGATAACGTAGTCTACGTTGTCTGGGTTAGAGTTTGTATCAACGATACCGATTACAGGAATACCAAGGTTCTTCGCTTCTTTGATTGCAATCGCTTCGTGATCAACATCGATTACGAATAATGCGTCAGGTAAACCACCCATGTTTTTAACGCCGCCTAA
>DFCG01000164.1:57229-59502 GCA_002367455.1 Acinetobacter sp. UBA3060
TTCCAGAAACGAGTTTGGTGACCAAAGTGCGCGCCAGCTTGAAGAAGGTCGCGCATGCTTACGTTGTAATCTGCCATTTTCTTTACCTTAAAGTTTGGGTTAGGCCTCCATATACCCGCATTCTCCACCCTAAAGGGCACCCAGAGTAATGTGTCGATATATGTGCGGATTTTTTTGCCTCATCGCACAAAGCCCGTGAAATTTATTCACGAAAAAGCATTTGATAAAATGGGCGGCTATTTATACCATAGTCATACACAAATTTCCAAAAGTTTTTAGAGATCATGAACAACACTTACCAAGCTCCACGTCGACTCATCAAAACCCCTGACGAAATTGAAAAAATGCGTGTGGCAGGGCGACTGGCGGCAGAAGTTTTGGATATGATCAAACCGCATATTGTTCCGGGTGTCACCACTCTGGAACTTGATACGATTTGTCATGACTATATTGTCAATCAACAACAGGCGATTCCAGCATGCTTAGGCTATGGCGCTGCACCGGGTCGACCTGCCTTCCAACATACTATTTGTACTTCTGTGAACCACGTAGTGTGTCACGGCATTCCATCAGACAGTAAAAAATTGAAAAAAGGCGACATCCTGAACATTGATGTGACCGTGATTAAAGATGGCTATCATGGTGACACCAACATGATGTACATCGTGGGTGGTGAAACCACGATCCTTGCCAACCGTCTATGTAAGGTAGCGCAAGAAGCCATGTACCGGGGTATTGAAACTGTAAAACCAGGTTCAACCATTGGCGATATTGGTCATGCCATTCAGCAGTATGTTGAATCCGAGCGTTTTGGCGTGGTACGTGAATATTGTGGTCACGGTATTGGTACAACTTTCCATGACGAACCGCAAGTGCTGCATTATGGTCAACCAGATACTGGCATGGTGCTTGAAGAAGGTATGACCTTTACCATTGAGCCAATGGTCAATGGCGGTGACTGGAAAACCAAATTACTCGGTGATAAATGGACAGTGGTCACCAAAGATCACTCATTGTCAGCACAATATGAACATACAATTCTAGTGACTAAAACCGGCGCGGAAATTTTAACAGCACGCCCGGACGAAGATTTGTCACGCTTTAGTGTGTAACCACAACATCAACAACACAAAATGGTCACTTTAAAGTGGCCATTTTTATTTTATATTTCATGCATTCGTATGCATGACCGAGATGTAAAAAGTCTCCCCTTGCCTGCTTCCAGCGCATCGAAATTCAAGATAAAGTTCGGCCAATACACCATTTTTTCCTTAAAGTTTTCCAAATTCTTTTGCCCTATCTGCACCATTTTAGGCTAAGATAATGTGCTTTTTATTTTTTAATCCCTATAAGAAGGAATACTGCCGTGGACGTACGTCTCTCTGATCGTGTGAATGCCATCAAACCGTCCCCTACGCTTGCTGTGACCAACAAAGCTGCTGAATTAAAAGCTGCAGGTCACAACGTGATTGGTTTGGGCGCAGGTGAACCAGATTTTGATACCCCTCAACACATCAAAGATGCAGCAATTGCAGCGATTAACAACGGTTTCACCAAATACACCGCTGTTGACGGTACGCCANNGCTTTGTTAAACAAAGGTGATGAAGTCATCATCCCTGCACCATTCTGGGTAAGCTACCCGGATATGGTGATCATCGCTGAAGGTGTTCCTGTTATTGTGAAATGTGGTGAAGAACAACGTTTCAAAATCACCCCTGAACAATTAGAAGCTGCAATCACTGACAAAACACGTCTAGTAGTATTGAACAGCCCGTCTAACCCTACAGGTATGATCTACACTAAAGCTGAGCTTGAAGCGCTGGCTGACGTACTGCGTAAATACCCAGAAGTATTTATCGCATCTGATGATATGTACGAACCAATCCGTTGGGATGACGAGTTCTACAACATCGCAACAGTTGCACCAGACCTTTATGACCGTACTATCGTATTAAACGGTGTATCTAAAGCCTATGCAATGACTGGCTGGCGTATCGGCTACGCAGCGGGCCCTGCTAAACTTATTGGTGCAATGAAAAAGATCCAATCTCAGTCAACTTCAAACCCAACTTCAATTTCGCAAGTTGCTGCTGAAGCTGCCTTGAATGGTCCTCAAGATGTACTTGAGCCAATGATTGAAGCATTCAAACGTCGCCATGACCTAGTTGTGAAAGGCTTGAATGACATTCACGGTATTTCTTGCTTGCCTGCTGATGGTGCATTCTATGCATATGCCAACATCAAACCGTTGATTCGTGCCAAAGGTCTTAA
>DFCG01000164.1:59534-67029 GCA_002367455.1 Acinetobacter sp. UBA3060
GGTTTCATGCGTATCTCTTACGCAACGGCTGACGAAGTACTTGTTGATGCACTTGCACGTATCAAAAAAGCTGCTGATTCTATCGAAGGCGTTGATGCTGCGATTGCTTCAATCGAAGCTGAAAAAGCTGCAAAATAATCTAGCTTGCTAGATAAAAAAACCCGCGAATTTCGCGGGTTTTTTTATGTTCTTCAACATGTATTAAACAGTGAGCCGTATTCGCTTATAGCTCAAGTATTTCATGAGTAAACAAACAAAACATAGACTTGCTGCAATCGTGTACGCAATACTCAACATCCACCAAAAACCATGAATCCCCAATGCATTGCTTTGCCAATTGAACAGTGTCATTGGATGATACGCCACATACCAACTACCCCCTAAGCCCACGACCAACACCGTACTGATAAAAATAAACATTGGTCTGACAATTTCACGCCAGCAACATAGCATTGCCAAACTAATCACCAGTAGCNNTTACTGAGTTGCCATGCAGCATCAATCTGCTCCGCACCGATTTTAGTCGACACCAAAATACCGAAGGCGGATGCCATCGACATCGGCAACATAAACATCAGGCCCAATAAACCAAGCATCACCTAATGTGCATTCACTACAATGTCACCCAAAGGCAAGATCAGCAAAGCAATCGCGCTGATGGCAAATACATCCACAAAAGTCACCACCGCATTGGGCAATCCAATTTTTAAAATTTTCAACAAAGTCTGCCAGTGAAAGAAAACACCAGACCACTGGATCTTTAACTTCTGCTCAAGGAAGAAAAAATAGTAAACAAACAACAGTACCCACTGCACAATTAAATGTGCCATGAATGCACCTTCAACCCCATAGCTTGTAACATAACCCTCAATGCCATAAATCAAGACATAAGCCAAAGCCACTTTGAGCAGTAAATAGATCATATTGGCGTAAAACACACGCTTAGCCTGCCCACAGGCTTGGGTGAAAATATATAAAATACGCAACAATAAATGCGCTGGAATCGTCCAAGCCAACAGCCACAGACATGGCACAATCAATGCCTGTAAGGCCGCATCTGCCTTTAAAAAANNCACAAAGCACAAAGAATAAACAGACAAACAGACTGCCAATGCAGCCACATGCTGAGGTGAAAAATGTGATAGAAAAATCACGTCGAACAAACCACTTAGCATAATAATGGCATTACTGAGAAAAATAGGCACCCAAAGATGCAGAAACTGTTTCATCACCCTATCACTCGATTTTTTAATTCTTTTATAAGATTCGTTTTTTTTGGCAGATTATTTAGATCTGAGATATTTCATTAGAAATGTATACCAGTATCGTGCCATAAATTATTCTATTCCTTATTTTTTATAAAAATGATTTTACTCAGGTGCAGGCAATGCACTTCTTACAAAATAATCCGCCATTCCTATACCAGATTGCTATTATCGATGTCACAATTTTGAATTAAACCTCAATAACTCAAGAATAATGAAAGGAAAAGTACAATGAACCCAAAAGAAATGAGCGGTTTAGCATTACTGGAAGCGATGCGTGATGAAAAAATTCCGGCCCCAAGTATTAGCGAAACCATGTCGATGCAACCAGCAGTGATTGAAAGCGGACATGTAGAATTTAAGGTCAAAGCTGATCATCGACATTTAAATCCGCTTGGCGGCGTCCATGGTGGTTTTGCTGCAACCGTTTTGGATACCGTGACAGGCTGCGCGATTCATACTTTACTTGAAGCAGGTGTCGGTTATGGCACCATTGATCTGAATGTAAAGATGTGCCGCCCTATACCTCAGAATGAGCCACTGAAAGCCGTAGGAAAATCAATTAATCTCAGTAAAAATTTAGGTATTTCTGAAGGTCAGATTCTGGATGAAGAAGGTCGCCTGTATGCTCATGCCACTGCGACCTGTATGATTATTCGGACTGAATGAANNAACAAATGACAAGCGTGGTCGAGTTAAGCCTTGAAACTCAAAATAATGCTTGGAAACATTGGCTAATTCCACATCTTGTGTTTGTGTTATTGAGGCTTGCCACGCTTTAGACTGATTGGTTCCCGTCAAAAGATTCCCAGAAATGGCATAGATATAAAGATCTTTGTCTTGCTCTTTCAGATAGTCTGCATTCAGGAAAACTTCAAAGTTAAATTGACGTTCAGTTTCTACCAACCATTTTTCTGCAAACCATAATTGCAGCAAATCACCTAAATAAAGTGATTTTTGCGCCAAGGGCCATAGCGTGATATGAGCGTCTTTAACCGGGATATAATACTGTGCAGGATCAGCAATAATTTGCAGATAGTTTTCTTGATAATAAGCCAGTTGAGAGAAAATTTGAGGGATGCTGAGCGTATTCATTCGCTGTCTCCGGTTTAGCCATTTTTGTGCTGGCAAGTAGGTTTAAATCCACACTGTTTGACCATTTGGTCAAACGACTTTATGGTTTTAATCTAGCAAGTGAAATTTATTCTGACAAGTATTTTTCGTGAAATTTATGCAATTGCCTAAATTAAAAACAGACAGGCTGTATTTATAATAAATATGATAATTTTTGCTTGACCCCTGTCAAAATCTCTCTATAATCGCTTTCAGATTCTCCAATAGCTCAGTCGGTAGAGCGACGGACTGTTAATCCGCAGGTCCCTGGTTCGAGCCCAGGTTGGAGAGCCAAATTCAAGAAAGCCCACTCATAATGAAGTGGGCTTTTTTATTACTTAAAATTTGACGGCTTGTTATTTTCAAATATTTAAAATAAATAATTATTTTCAATCCCTCATAAAACTCGATATATAAATACCCCTCTTTTAAAATTTCGAGATATAAAAAATCCCCCATAGATGGAGGATTTTTAAGCTGTCACCGAGATTAAGCCGCTTGAGCCGGAACACCGCTATGAAAACGGAAAGTTTCATCAGGCGTGAGAATTAGCTGTTTTTCAACTTCACGAATATGCAGGATTCGCTCCTGAATATCCTCTTTCGGATTTTTCAGTTTCGCTGTGGTAGCCACATCCATCGCCAAAGCCAGATAGTCTTCAAAATGGCGAGATTCGGACTTGAGCAGGTAGCGGTAGTAACGTGCCAATTCATCATCAACACGCGAAGCAAGCGCGTAAAAACGCTCACAGGAACGCGCTTCTACAAAGGCACCAATCACCAAGACATCAATCAAGGCTTCAGGTTCAAAAGTCCGGATTTCCTTACGCAAACCACCGGCATAACGCCCTGCACTCAAGTTTTGCCAAGCCTGACCGCGCTTGTTCATCAATTCAAGCACTTGCTCATAATGCAGCATTTCTTCACGCACCAGCTGTGCAAGCTTCACCTGTAGATCAACAAAATAGCTATAGCGAAACATCAGGTTCATGGCCGTGCTGGCTGCTTTTTTTTCACAGTTGGCATGATCTTGCATCAAGATTTCAAGATTTTCGACCGCCATATCCAGCCATGCTTGCGGTGTTTCACAACCGAGGAAAGCAATCACCGGCTGCATCAGTTCATCATAATTAATATTCGACATAATTACTCTAATCTTAACGCGCTGACTTAATCACGGCTTTCATTTGCTGAACCGCTTGTGCCAGACCAACAAATACCGCATCCGCAATTAAAGAATGACCGATATTGAGCTCATGAATCTGTGGAATCGCAGCAATCGGCGTCACGTTATCCAAATTTAAGCCATGGCCCGCATTTACCACCAAACCTTTAGATGCAGCATATTCAGCACCTTTCACAATGCGTTCCAGTTCCGCTTGTTGCGCTTCTGGAGTTTCTGCATCGGCATAGGCGCCTGTGTGAATCTCAATCGTCGGTGCACCACAAGCAACTGCTGCATCAATTTGTGCAAAATCGGCATCAATAAATAAAGATACATCACAACCAATAGCTGCCAGCTCTTGAGTTGCTGCTTTTACAGCATCAAAATTACCCACGACATCCAAACCACCCTCAGTGGTCACTTCCTGACGTTTTTCAGGCACAAAGCAAACATGCTGAGGCTTGATTTCCTTGGCAAAGGCGATCATTTCATCAGTCACTGCCAACTCAAGATTCATACGGGTTTTTAACGCAGGACCCATACGACGTACATCGTCATCCTGAATGTGACGACGGTCTTCACGCAAGTGCAAGGTAATACCTTCTGCCCCTGCCTGTTCGCAGATCAATGCAGCATTGACTGGGTCTGGGTACGTCGTACCACGTGCTTGTCTTAATGTTGCGACATGGTCAATATTGACACCAAGTAATGCAGCCATAATCTTTTCCTAACTACGATTGAGATTGAGAGTTTTGAATCCAGAGTTGTCGACTCTTTAATGGTCGATCACCGAGCAAAGCCGTGATCACCTGTCGATATAGTTTCGTCAGTAATTGTAACTGTTCCGGATTAAAATCCCCACCATTTTCATGCGTCAACATACTTAAAATCTGTTGACCAGACATAGTGGAGCGCAAGGCCTTAGCCGATGGCATAAAGCCAGCATTGAGCTGAAAATAATAATGTTGCTCAGGATTAATCTGCACCTGATTGGCATCTACTGAAAAATCCAGACCATAACCGAGTTCTTCTAGCAGAACATGCTCAAACTGACGCAAGATCTGTTTTAAATATAAATTTGGATTGGATTGTGCGGATAATTGCTGTAATGCAGTCAAGGTTTCAGCATATTTGGCAAAAGTTTGCGGCATTTCGACTTCTAAAGGACATAGCCGTAACAGGATTTCATTCAAATAAAAACCCGAGAAAAAGGCATCGCCAAAAAAGAAAATCGGCTGATTGACAATTTCCAGTTTAGTAAAATTTTTGAGTTCGGATTTACCTGAAGCCTGCAAGCGAATGGGCTGATACTGTGGTGGTGGCATTTGCCTGAGAATACCATCTACCCTGCCATATTCTTGGGTAAATAAATGCACAATATGACTGCGTTCACGGTACTTACGATGATGAATCAAATAGCCATGCAGTACTTCATTACGCATAAGCGGGTACTTTAATCCTTATCTTTTTTTGATTTTTTATCATCTTCTTCGTCATCCCCATCCGGGATTACTGCACCCACAACAGCCGCAGTACCTTTGACTGCGACTTTTGTGGTTTTATAAGCCACCTTGACAGGAACCGTGACCACTTTATGAATACAGCCTTGCAGGAATAAAACACATACAACTACTGCTAACACTTTTATCATCACGGCATTCCTTAAAGGGTCTTACAAATTTTTATCGCTTAGATATCACTATAACCTAAGCTTTTTAATGCACGCTCATCATCAGACCAGCCACCTTTGACTTTCACCCAAAGGGTTAGCATGATTTTTTGCTCGAACATTTTTTCCATGTCGAGACGCGCATCCATACCGATTTTTTTCAGTTTGACACCTTTTTCGCCAATCACAATGGCTTTTTGGCTCGGACGATCGACAAAAATCGTGGCATCAATATAGGTACAGGCTGCTTTCATACGACCGGTTTTTTCATTCAAGACCGGCTCTTCAGTTTTGAAGGATTCGATCTGAACGGTCAAATCGTATGGAAGCTCTTCACCCAGCTGACGCATGATCTTTTCACGGATAATTTCAGACGCCAGGAAACGCTCTGAACGATCGGTCAGTTGATCCAGTGAATACAGTGGTGGCTGGAACGGAAGATACTTGGCAATCGTGTCACGTAAATGTTCAAGATTGGCACCACGAAGTGCAGATACCGGTACGATTTCCGCAAAGTTCATCAGCTTTTCGCGTTCACGAATCAGCGGCAGAGCTTCATTCTTGTTTTCAAAAGTATCCAGCTTGTTGATCACTAGAATCACTGGCATTTCAGCATTTTTTAGCTTTTCCAGAACCAGATCATCGTTTGGCGTCCACTTTTGTGCATCCACCACGAATAAAACCAGGTTCACATCACGCAAAGCCGAATGTGCCGCACGGTTCATCATTTTATTGATGGCACGGACTTCTTTTTTATGCATCCCCGGTGTATCGACAAATACAGCCTGAGATTTTTCACGTGAATCAATCCCCACGATTTTATGACGTGTGGTTTGCGGTTTACGTGAAGTAATTGAAAGCTTCTGACCCAGAATATGGTTCATTAAGGTAGATTTACCCACATTCGGGCGACCGACAATGGCCACAAAACCACTACGATAATCTGATGGGATTTCGGTGCCTTGTGCACTAAAAAATTGACTAATAAGGTCGTGACTGTCGCTTTGCGACTCGTGATCAGCATCAATGTGATCGGAATGAGTAGTCATTAAGACTTATGCTCCAAAAGTTTCAAAATATCCGCCGCAACGGCTTGTTCAGCAAAACGTCGGCTCGCGCCTTCACCGTGCATGATCGGCAATCCCGCAATCTGGCATTCCACTTTAAAATGCTGATTAGGAGCATCACCTTGAATATCTACAACCTCGTAAACTGGGAGAGGTTTCTTACGTGCTTGTAAATACTCTTGTAAGCGAGATTTAGGATCTTTAAGCTGATCTGTCGGCTCAATATGATCTAAATAGGGCTCGTACCATTTTAACACAATCGGTTCTAGCACGGTGAGATCACCGCAGTCGACATAGATTGCGCCAATAATGGCTTCTACCGTATCTGCCAGTATAGACTCACGATGATGACCACCAGATTTCAATTCACCGGTACTGAGAATTAAATTTTGGCTCAGTTTTAAATCATTGGCGATTTTTCCTAATGCTTCCTGACGAACCAGGGTAGCACGCATACGCGTCAACCGGCCTTCATTTTCGCTTGGATAGGCATTAAAAAGATAATTCGCAATGATCATCCCTAAAAGAGAATCGCCCAGAAATTCCAGGCGCTCGTAGTTGTGTTTATGACTGACTGAACGATGAGTCAATGCCAGTTTCAGCAAATCAGCCTGTTTAAACTGATAGCCGATCCGTTTGGCAAGACGTTCATCATTTAGCTTTGACTGTGCTTTGATCAAACTCTTTCTCAAACTTCATCACTAAATCGATATTCATTATGAAATTTTTACGAATTTCATAATTCTTGTGCACCTGTAAACCATCGGTATTGGTGACTTTGGCAATTTCATCAAACTTCAGATCACGAATATTATTCATTTCTAAACGCTGACTCATCTGTTGACGGAATTTTTCTGGCGTTATATTGGCTGGAGCACTTTTTAACAGCGCCTCAATCTCACCATCGACCATACGATCATCGAAGTATGGTCCCCACACCGCAATCGCCACTTTTGCAAGAAATGCAAAGCCCACGATTGCAATTAAAACCCCAATATAAGAAGCACCTTGTTGATGTCTCATTTTTATTTTCCTGATTGAAACAATTAATCGATTGTTCCGTTTCGACCAAACGATGGCAATTTAAAGCCAGGTTCTTTATGCATCCAGATATAGAAGGCACGACCTGTTAAGTTTTCTTCCGGAACAAGCCCCCAGAAACGACTGTCAGCACTCTGATCGCGATTATCCCCCATCGCAAAGTAATGACCTTCTGG
>DFCG01000164.1:67034-67309 GCA_002367455.1 Acinetobacter sp. UBA3060
TAAATGGCATTTGGAGTATCTAAACGGTCTTTTTCGCGGCTAAATTTTACTGGAACTTTCGCTACTTTTTCACCATTAATGCTCAACTGGCCATAATCATAAACAATATGATCGCCTGGCAAGCCGACAATACGCTTGATATAACTGATGGTCGGTTGCGGTGGATAACGGAATACCGCCACATCACCACGTTCCGGACTGCCGGTATCAATAATTTTGGTATTGACCATAGGCAGTTTGATGCCATAGTCAAATTTATTCACCAGAATAAAATC
>DFCG01000105.1:0-6406 GCA_002367455.1 Acinetobacter sp. UBA3060
AGTGCCTGTACAAACAGGAAGCGGTCAATCATTTCCTGTTCAGAAATATCATTGTCTTTTTTCCAGTGGCTGAGACCAGACCAGAGCTGCTTTTTGGCATCGGCCGGATAATCATAAAAACCTGCGCCTGCGGCCTTACCTTTACGGTTAAATTCGTGAATCATGCTGTGAATCACGTCATCCGCAGGTGATTTAGTGATGGTCTGACCTTGTGCTCCTAAAGCTTTGTATCTTTCATTGGCCACATGTTCAGACAGGGTCAAGGACACTTCATCCTGAATCGCCAACGGGCCTACCGGCATACCGGCTTTGAGAGCTGCCATTTCAATTCGTGCCGGATGTACGCCTTCTGCCAGCAGACGCAAGCCTTCCTGTACAAAGGTGCCAAACACGCGGCTGGTAAAGAAGCCACGGCTGTCATTCACCACAATCGGTAATTTGCCAATCTGCTGCACGAAATCGAAAGCTTTGGCCAGCGTTTCTGCCGAGGTATTTTTAGCTTTGATAATTTCGACTAGCTGCATTTTATCGACCGGACTGAAGAAATGCAGGCCGATAAAGTTCTGATCATTTTTTGAAGCCTGGGCTAATTCTGTGATCGGCAGGGTCGAGGTATTCGAAGCCATCATCCCGTTGCTGATAAGATATTGCTCTGCCTCTTGCGTGACTTGAGCCTTGAGCGCGGGATTTTCAAAGACGGCTTCAATGATCAGGTCACAACCCGCTAGATCTTCATTCGATGCGGTTGTTTGAATCAGGCTTAAAAACTGATCTCGTTTCTCGGCTGATAAACGCCCTTGAGCGACTTTTTTATCCAGCAGTTTCTGGCTATAGGATTTGCCTTTTTCAGCCGCTTCTAATGAAATATCTTTCAGAACTACTGGAATGCCTGTGCTGGCAGTGGCATAGGCGATCCCAGCACCCATCATGCCTGCACCTAAAATACCGACTTTAGTGGCTTTCCACTTTTCAATATCTTGAGGGCGACTGGCACCGGATTTGATTGCATTCAGACCATGCCAGAAGGTGCCAATCATATTTTTAGAAATTTGACCGGTCGCCAGATAAGTAAAGTAACGCGATTCAATGGTCAGGGCTGTATCGACATCGACCTGTGCACCTTCTACCGCAGCCGACATGATCGCTTCAGGTGCAGGGTAGCAGCCTTTGGTTTTATCGCGTAGCATCGCCGGAGCAATTGCCAGCATCTGGGCAACTGCTGGTGTCGAAGGGCTACCACCCGGAATTTTATAGCCTTTTACATCGAATGGCTGCTGAGATTTTGGATTGGCTTTGATCCAGGCAATGGCCTTTTTCAACAGTTCATCGGTACTGTCTGCGACCTCATGAATCAGCCCTAAAGATTTAGCTTTATCGACTCCAAACTGTTTGCCTTCCATTAATAAAGGAAGGGCATTTTGCAGACCGAGCAGGCGGATGCTACGGACGATACCACCGCCACCTGGTAATAAACCCAGTGTGACTTCAGGCAGGCCAAATTTGCTTTTAGGGTCATTCAGGGCAATACGATGATGGGCACACAGGGCAATTTCCCAGCCACCGCCGAGCGCCGTACCATTCAGTGCAGCAACGACAGGAATACCGCGAGTTTCGATATAGCGTAGTTTGGCTTTCATCTCTTCAATCATATTGAAGAATTCAGTTGCATGTTCAGGAGTGGCTTGAATCAGTTCATCCAGATCGCCGCCAGCAAAGAAAGTTTTTTTCGCTGAACGGAAAATAATCCCGGCAATATCTTCATCTGCTTGTAACTGGGCAACGACTTCATCCAGTGCCGTGCGAAAGTCGGCATTCATGGTATTTGCAGACTGGTTTGGAGAATCAAACGTTAAAATAACAATATTATCTTCATTTTTTTGATATTGAATTGCGCTCATTATTTTTCTCCTTATACCAGTTCAATAATGGTTGCGATGCCCATACCACCACCCACGCAAAGTGTGGCTAATCCACGTTTTTTCCCCTGGCGTTCCAGCTCATCCAGCAAAGTGCCTAAAATCATGGCTCCAGTCGCACCGAGTGGATGTCCCATGGCAATTGCACCGCCGTTGACATTCACCTTGGTAGGATCAACCTTCATTTCATTGATAAAGCGCATCACCACGGCAGCAAAAGCTTCATTGACTTCAAACAGGTCAATATCATCAATTGTTAAACCGGCTTTCGCCAAGGCCTTACGAGCAGCCGGGGCAGGGCCGGTCAGCATAATGGTCGGATCTGCACCGACCAGTGCCGTCGCCAGTACTTTGGCACGTGGCTTCAGACCTTGTTCTTTTACTGCTTGTTCCGATGCGATCAAAACCACAGCCGCACCATCGACAATGCCTGAAGAATTCCCTGCATGATGCACATGATTGACAGCACCCACTTCAGGATATTTTTGCAGGGCAATTGCATCAAAGCCCATTTGCCCCATAGTGGCGAAACTTGGATTGAGTTTGCCCAGGCCTTCTGCGGTCGTTGTCGGTTTGATAAATTCATCTTTGTCCAGAATCACCACACCAGCTTTGTCTTTTACCGGGATAACAGAGGCGTTGAAATAACCATTGGCTTGAGCGGCAGCTGCTTTCTGTTGTGATTGTTCGGCAAATTGATCTACATCAGAACGCGTATAACCGTCAATCGTGGCAATTAAATCTGCACCGATACCTTGCGGAATAAAATCACAGGCCATATTGGTCTCAGGGTCAAGCGCCCAAGGACCACCGTCAGAACCCATCGGCACGCGGGACATGGATTCGACGCCGCCTGCAACAACCAGATCTTCCCAGCCAGAGCGGACTTTTTGAGCGGCCAGATTGACCGCTTCCAGACCGGAAGCACAAAAACGGTTGATTTGTATACCGGCCACATCATTGTCCCAACCGGCAGCAATAGCAGCCGTTTTGGCAATATCGGCCCCCTGATCACCAATCGGGGTGACACAACCCAGCACAATATCATCGACTTTTGAGGTGTCCAGTCCGTGACGGTCTTTCAGTTCATTGAGTAAACCAGTCAGTAATGAAATGGGTTTTACTTGATGTAAAGATCCATCTTTTTTGCCTTTTCCGCGTGGCGTACGAATGGCGTCAATAATATATGCCTCGCTCATAGCATGTTCCTTTTATTGATTTAATGAAAATTATTCTAATGATTCGAGTGTAATCCTTAATTTTTGAAGTGCAATGACGAGAACGGGTCAGATCATTTGAGCGATTTAGCCAATTTTAGCTATAAAAAAGCCTAAGCTTTTGCTTAGGCGGAGAGAACTGGTTTTATTATTACATGCTCTTTTGCGGCATTACTTGATTAATGATAGCCATGTAATTGACGATACAGACCCGGAGTCACACCTGTCCATTTTTTGAAAGCACGGTGGAAGGTACTGGTTTCACTGAAACCGACCTGTTGTGCGACATCTTCAAGGGTAAGATCAGGGTTAAGTAACAGGTGAATTGCGGCATCACGTCGCAATGCATCTTTCACGCCTTGATAGCTTTTGCCTTCGGCTGCCAGACGGCGACGCAAGGTTTGCGGTGATAGATAAAGCATTGACGCGACATCGTTTAATGTTGGCATTTCTTCGCCAATCTGGCTCTTCAGCACATCACGAATACGTGAAGTCAGTGAGTTGGTATTTTTGAATTTCACCAGCAGTTGGGCCGGCGCTGCTTTCAAAAATTCTTCCAGAGTTTCTTCATTCTGGCGAATTGGCAAATCCAGATAATCCGCAGCAAAAGTGATCTCGGTGCGTGGCATATCGAACTGCATTACCGGCGCAAAGAATAAGGCATCATATTCATCGGCATGGTCTGGACGAGGGTAGCTAAAATGCACGCGTTCCAGTGGCAGGCGACGCTCAATGAGCCAAGACGCCAAGCCATGCCAGATCATCAGCATGCTTTCAGTAATGAAATGATCCGGATCCATCGCATTTGGAATCAGCGGAACCAGACGTGCTTCGTGTTTGTCGCGTTCCAGGGTCACCGACCAGTCATCACCAAAGAGTTTGTAGAACTGGGAAGACAGTTCCAGTGCATCACCCAGAGTTTTGGCATGAATGATCAGCTGGCACATGATCGCAAAAGTACCCAACCGGCGTTGCTGTTTGTCAAAGCCGACATGCTCGTCCTGGGTCACCATCCACAGCATTTTAATAAAGCGGGTATATTGTTCAGGCGAAATACGCGCTTTGGGCTGATGCAGCAGTTCTGCTTCAATCCCGACGTGAGACAATAAAGTATCGACATCCATGCCCAGACGCTTAACGCCAGATAAGGCTGCATTGACGAAGTGGATACTGATCGTATCACGACTCATGTTTAATCCTTCAGTCTCTTTAATGTTCACTAATAATTGACCTAAATGACGAAAAATAATAAAGCAATGGCAATTTACAAGAATACCTTTGCCATTTTTTTACATATTAGATTGCCGAAACTATCAAGGTAAATGGCTGAACATGACATTGTTTTTATGCATTTATGTGCCTAAGATGCTGAAAAAAGCAATATAAGTAGAGCAAATACTCCAATGTCATATGCATTAAAAGGATTGAAAA
Organism: Acinetobacter sp. UBA3060; assembly: GCA_002367455.1. GTDB lineage: Bacteria > Pseudomonadota > Gammaproteobacteria > Pseudomonadales > Moraxellaceae > Acinetobacter. Next base: position 4,565 of record DFCG01000105.1, read on the forward strand.
TCCTAGATTTTTCTACACTTTTACCCGGCCCGTTTGCCACATTATATCTTGCTGATTTAGGTGCAGAAGTTGTGCATATTGAATCACCAACCCGACCGGACCTGTTGCGATTAATGCCACCCTTTGCCAATGGACAGGCCACTTCACAAAGTTATTTGAACCGAAACAAGCAATCGGTTGCACTGGATTTGAAAGATCCTGCGAATATTGAACTGGTTAAATCCAAGATTGCAGATTATGACATTGTGATTGAGCAATTCCGTCCCGGTGTAATGCAACGTCTTGGGCTAGACTATCAAACCTTAAGCGAAATTAATCCGAAACTGATTTACTGTTCCATTACCGGTTACGGCCAAACTGGCACATATAAAGATAAGGCAGGGCACGACATTAATTATCTGGCTTTGTCCGGAATTGCCGGACACAGTGGCCGGATTGAAAATGGTCCACCAGCCTTGGGAATTCAGGTCGCCGATGTTGCAGGTGGTTCCATGCATGCCGTGATTGCGATTCTGGCCGCGGTGATTGAACGCCAACAAAGTGGCAAAGGCCAGTACATTGACATTTCCATGACCGATTGTGTGGTAACGATGAGCAATCTGGCAGCTTCTGCCAGTCTGGCTGGCAATCAGCATCAATCTCCAGAATCCGGCTATCTGAATGGTGGAACTTTCTATGATTATTATGAAACCCAGGATGGGCGTTATTTGTCGATTGGTAGTCTGGAACCACCATTTATGCAGGGGCTGGCACAGGCTTTAGAGCTGCCGATTCTCCTGGACAAAGGCGCTTCTTATGCCGCTGAAGATCATGCTGTGGTGAAGCAGGCGATTCAGAATAAAATCAAGACCAAGTCATTAGCTGAATGGCAAATGCTGTTTGCCGCGCTGGATGTCTGTGTCGAACCGGTGCTCAGACTTGAGGAAGCGTTACATTCTGATCTGGCTCAGCAGCGGGGATGGATAGTACAGGTGCCACTCAAATCCAGCAGTCAGCAGACCGAAGCACAATTGGCTTGTCCGATTAAATTTTCACGTTCTACGATACGCTATGAGTTTGTAGGACAGCAATTGGGAGAAAGTCAAAATTGGTAATATTCTTAACGTGTTAATTAGATTATTAATGAAATGAGAGGAAATTTTTCCTATATGAAAATAAGTAATAATAATTGAAGATTTTCATCATTATTACTTTAAATTTAATCCAGTGCTGTAAATACAGAGATCCGTGAAACTTTGTCAGGCTTATCAATAAAACCGCTATGAAATATGTATAAAAAGCATTTTATTGATAGGTTCAATCTCGCTATCCTTGCCGGCGATATAATAGAAACTACTAGCTGTACGCCATGTATTTATATACTGATTTTGATCAGCAACTGATTAATGAACGTGTTGCACAGTTCCGTGACCAAACGGAACGTTATTTAGCCGGTAAACTCACTGAAGATGAGTATCGTCCGCTTCGTCTGCAAAATGGTTTGTACGTACAGCGTTATGCGCCAATGTTACGTATTGCCGTGCCTTATGGTTTGATGAACTCAAAACAACTTCGTAAAGTGGCTGATTTGGCAAAAGAATATGACCGTGGCTACGCGCATATTTCGACCCGTCAAAACATCCAGTTTAACTGGCCTGCGCTGGAAAATGTGCCGGATATGCTGGCTGAACTGGCCACTGTGCAAATGCATGCGATTCAGACCTCAGGTAACTGTATCCGTAATACCACGACGGATCAGTATGCAGGTGTGGTTGCAGGTGAAATTGCCGATCCACGTCCGACTTGTGAATTGATCCGTCAATGGTCAACCTTCCATCCGGAATTTGCTTTCTTGCCACGTAA
>DFCG01000105.1:6486-11252 GCA_002367455.1 Acinetobacter sp. UBA3060
AAAATGGATGAGAACTTCACGCCATTCGATTACCAAGATTATGCAGATGAAGATTTCACTGAATTGTTCGCGCAATATCCGAAATTCAAACAGTGGTTCAATATCAATACCAATGCACATAAAGTGAAAGGTTATCGTATTGTGACGATTTCACTGAAACGTGCCGGAATTGCACCGGGTGATGTCAGCACCGAAGAAATGAACCTGATTGCAGACCTTGCCGATCAGTACACTTTCGGTGAGCTGCGTACCACGCATGAACAAAACATTTCCCTGGTCGATGTACCACAAAAAGATTTGTTCGCTGTATGGCAAACCCTTGACCAAAATAACCTGGCACGTGCGCATATCGGTTTCTTAACCGACATCATTTGCTGCCCGGGCGGTGACTTCTGTTCATTGGCCAATGCGAAATCCATTCCGATTTCTGAAGCGATTTCCCGCCGTTTTGATGATCTGGATACGATTTACAATTTAGGTAAATTGGACCTCAATATCTCAGGCTGTATGAATGCTTGTGGTCATCACCACGTGGGTAACATCGGTATTTTAGGTGTAGACAAGAAAGGCGCAGAATTCTACCAGATTACGCTTGGTGGAAATGCGGATCATGATGCGTCAATTGGCGACATTCTTGGTCCATCATTTGCAGCCGAAGTCGTACCAGATATCGTAGAAGAAATTCTGAATACTTATCTTGACCTGCGTCAGGATGGTGAAGAGTTTATCGATACTTATCGCCGTGTCGGCATTCAACCATTTAAGGAGCGTGCATATGCTTAATACCGCACTTCAAGTGCTCTCTAAAGATGGCACGATTGCAGACAATACCTATCAATTGATGGGTGAAGATGGTGTTTTGCCTCAGGGTGATGTGGTATTAACTGTTGAACAGTTAGATCAAATTACCAATGTGACAGGCAAAAAAGCATTGTACTTAACTGTAGATGCTTCGCCTGAAACCAATGATTTTCCGCTCGATCAGCTCGATGCAATCTTTATTGAGTTTGCCGGTTTTAATGATGGCCGTGGTTATTCATTTGCAGCACTTCTTCGCCGTCAGGGTTTCCAGGGCGAACTGCGTGCTACTGGAGATGTATTCAAAGATGTACTGAATTACATGAAGCGTTCTGGTTTCGATACTTTTGTGATTAAAGAAGGTAAGGATATTCAGGAAGCTGCTGCTGGTTTGAATGATTTCAGAAATCCGTATCAGGCATCGACTGCGGTTGCACAGGCACATTATCAAACAGGTGCATAATTTAAATTAAGTTACTGTCAAAAAGCCGGATTGATTCCGGCTTTTTTATGTCTTGATAAAAACCTTTAATTTTCTTCAAGTTGACAGTTGATCATCCAGTGGATTCCAAACTGATCGCTAAAGGCGGCATAAAGTGCGCCCCAAAAGGTTCTTTCTAGCGGCATCTCAATTTGACCATTCACCGATAAAGCATCAAATAAGCGTTTAGCTTTATGTTGTTCATGGGCATGCAAATTAATTGAAATATAGTGATTATTCCCTTTATTGAGAGCAGCATTATTTTGCGCACAAAATTGCTCAGTGGTATCAGATCCCATTAACTCCATAAATGCATTAATTGGTAATGATACATGCAGAATAAGATTTTTATCGGTTTCAGAAAGTGTACTGCCTTATTCAGATGGCATTTCACCATAACGGGTAAGATTTGAAAATTCACCACCAAAAACAGATTTATAAAAATTAAAAGCTGCTTCGGTTTCACCCTGGAAATTAAGATAATGATTGAGTTGCATAGCGCACCTTTGTTGTTGTTTTTATGGTTCTAATTTAACAGGCTTAAACTAAATGTTAAGAATAAAAATATAAAAAAATGTAAGAATAAAAAATCCCTGCATGTGAAGGGATTTAAAATCCCCCTCCTTTGATAAAGGAGGGGTTAGGGGAGGATTATTTTTCAATTATAGCAATGCATCAATCTATCTCTTGCGCAGTAATACTGCTTACCTTTAGTAAAGGGAGACTTCTTTTAAAGTAATTCAATCGCTACAGCAGTCGCTTCACCACCACCGATACAGAGTGCAGCGATGCCTTTCTTGCCACCCGTACGTTTCAGCGCATGAATCAAAGTCAGGATAATACGTGAACCGGTTGAACCCACAGGATGGCCGAGAGCACATGCACCGCCATTGATGTTGACTTTTTCAGGATCTAGCTTGAACTCATCCATTGGGCACATGGTCACCATGGCAAAGGCTTCATTGATTTCCCAAAGGTCGACATCAGAAGCGGCCCATCCAGTTTTATCTAGCACTTTCTGGATTGCACCGACTGGAGCAATAGTAAACTCAGATGGATGTTGCGAATTCGATGCATAGGCAACAATTTTAGCCAAAGGATTCAACCCTTTTGCTGCTGCGTTTTCACCCGAGGTAAGCACAAGGGCAGAGGCACCATCTGAAATCGAGCTGGCATTAGCCGCCGTAATCGTACCGTCTTTAGCGAAAGCAGGACGCAAAGTTGGAATTTTATCGATGTTGGCATTGAACGGCTGTTCGTCTTTATCAACGACTACATCACCTTTACGGGTTTTAACTGTTACAGGCACGATTTCATCAGCAAAGTAGCCTTCATTGACCGCAGTTTGCGCACGCTTTAATGAGCGAATCGCAAAATCATCCATCTGCTCGCGGGTATAACCTTTGGTATTTGCCATATCTTGGGCAAATGAACCCATCAAGCGACCTGTTTCAGCATCTTCCAAGCCATCCAGAAACATATGGTCCTTGATTTCACCGTGACCCATACGGAAACCGCCACGTGCTTTTGGCAATACATAAGGAGCATTGGTCATGGATTCCATGCCACCTGCAACCACGATATTTGCAGAACCGGCTTTAATCATATCTGCAGCTTGCATGACGGCTTTCATGCCTGAACCACATAATTTATTAATGGTTACAGCGCCAGTAGAATCTGGAAGACCAGCTTGACGCATGGCTTGACGTGCAGGGCCCTGCTTTAAACCTGCCGGAAGGACACAACCCATAATGACTTCTTCAATATCTTCTGGTTGCAGACCCGCACGGGCAATTGCTTCTTTAATGGTGACCGCACCGAGTTCTGGCGCAGTTACACTGGCAAGACTCCCCTGAAAGCCACCCATGGCTGTACGTGCACCATTGACAATTAGGATGTCAGTCATTGTTCTCTCTCCGTATGAGTTTTAATCAATTTTTTCAAACTTAAGCAGTATATTGAAAAAAACTCAGGATTGAAGCGTTAATCGCAGCGAAGCATAAACTGGATAGTTCTGTTAGCAAGACGAGAGACTTTCAATCCTGATATGGCCCATTTTGCTGAGTACAATACGCTGTTGGCTAGAAAGATGGGTAGAACAATAATAGAAACTACCATTTGAACCAATCGGCAAGGCAGTATGCGCTTGATAAGTGACACTCGGTAAACTCAAAGTTCCTCGCCAACTTAGGTTACCGTATTTGAGGTTCAGTGCATCAATATGTAAAATTTGTTCATCTACATCCACTTGCCTGTTTTTATTTTTATCAATAAAAACCAGCATGTTCTTGTTCCATTGATTGGCTTGGCAACTGAGAGAATCTTGGCTCGGGCAGATTACAATATTTTGATGAAACACTGCAGCCTGGCTGCGTGCATAGCGATTAATTTGAGATAATTTGATCGGAATATTTTTGGCTTCCTGTTTAGATCGATATTCATGGAAGTACGGTAGTGCAATACTGGCCACGATTGCAATTATTGCAATACAGATAATTAACTCAACAATAGTAAACGCTCTTATTATTTTTTTATACATAGAGTTACCTGATTTATATATTATTTTTATAATAATGGTGTTATTAATTATATGTTTTTTATGCTTTATTGAGCNNATTAATCAAGCACTTGGAAAAATAATAAAGTGTTTGTATGATGCCATGTGAATAGCTTAAGAATAATACTGGGGTAATAAAAAGCCTATCTCAGGATGGCCTAATTACGGGCTTGAGCTTGAACAACAATTGTTATCTCTGGAGGATAAATCCATGAAAATGAGTCGTATTGCTTTAGCTATGCTTGTAGCTGCACCTTTTGCTGCTGCCAATGCAGGCGTAACTGTTACTCCGTTGATGTTAGGTTATACCTTCCAAGACACTCAGCACAACAATGGCGGTGACGATGGTGAGTTAACAACTTCTGGTCAAATGGAAGATGATTTATTTGTAGGTGCTGCTATTGGTGTTGAATTAACGCCATGGTTAGGTTTTGAAGCTGAATATAGCCAGGTTAAAGGCGATATGGCTGAGCTAGCTGGTGCTGAATACAAAGGTCAAAACATTGCAGGTAACTTCTATGCAACTTCTGATGTTTTTACTGGTAATTATGACAGCAAAGTGAAGCCATACATGCTTCTAGGTGCGGGTCACTACAAATATGAATTTGATGGTGCTACTGAAGCTCAATTAGGTCGCGTTGGTCGTGGTCTTGAAGAAGAAGGTACTCTAGGTAACGCAGGTATCGGTGCATTCTGGCATATCAACGATGCATTGGCGCTACGTACAGAAGCTCGTGGTACTTACCATTTTGACGAAAAATTCTGGAACTATACAGCACTTGCTGGTCTTAACGTAGTTCTAGGTGGCCGTTTGAAACCAGCTGCTCCTGTTGTAGAAGTTGCTCCAGTTGAGCCTGTAACTCCGGTTGCTCCAGCTCCACAAGAGTTGACTGAAGACCTGAACATGGAACTTCGTGTGTTCTTTGATAC
>DFCG01000060.1:0-3663 GCA_002367455.1 Acinetobacter sp. UBA3060
ATTTATAAATGGCTTGATTCACAATTTTATCATTCAGGATCTACGAGCATCAGTATGTATTCAAAATTGTGCGAAGCGAGTAGATCGAGTTATACCAATTTGACTAGGTTTGCGATCAAATCGTATAAGTGCCAAATGAAATAATAACATTCCGTTTTTTAATGCTGAGTTGATAAAAGTGAGTATAAATATTTTAGTTGTTGAATTAAAGACAACTCGGTTGGAGTTAAGAGCATATAAAGTTGGAGATGAATTTTCATTATTCCAAGAGTATTGTGGCGACGTTGAAGCATCAAAATACTTACAACGACAGGTGCATACAACAGTCGGTCAAACTCAACAGATGTTGCAGAAATGGGCGTTAAGCTATTGGCAGCAACCTAGTGAAGGATTTTCATGGGTGATTGCTGAGCGAAAAAGTCATCCGGCAATCGGGTTACTAACGATCATTCAACAGCAAAATAACAGCCTTGAAATTCATTTCGGACTTGGTCCTCGATTTCAGGGGCAGGGCTATATGCTTGAGGCGATGAAAGCGGTGATTCAGTATTTTAGACAATATCTTACATTTAAATCACTAGATACTTTCTGTGATGCAGAACATATACAGGCACACCAAGTGCTTTTAAAGACAGGGTTTGAAATCGTTGAACGGATCAATGCCTATACTGTATTGCCGAAGTTGGGGACTGAAAAGCGCGATGTCTTGGTTTTTCAATATAGGCTGGATCATCATGGAGAAAACTAAATAAAACGAATCATTATAAAAATTTAAAGCCTTGAGGTAAGATAAAATCAGTATACGTTTTATGTAATTCGCCATAGATGCGAATAAACAGATAAGGAAGTAAGCATGCAACAAGAAGTCATCATTGTCGGTGGTGGTATGGTCGGCTTAAGCCTCGCACTGATGTTGGCGAAAACCAATATTGCAGTCAAACTTTTGGAAGCCATCAAATACCCAAATTATGATGATGAAAATCTTGCCCCGTATCATTCCAGTTTTGATGCACGAAACAGTGCCTTGTCACGCCGTAGCGTACAGATCTATCAGGAACTTGGACTTTGGAATGCCTTGCAAGAACATGCTACCCCAATTCTGGAAGTCAATATTACCGAACAGGGCAGTTTTGGTAAGGCTCGACTCAAAGCCGAACAGGAAAAAGTCGAGAGCTTTGGTCAGGTCATTGAAAATGCTTGGCTCGGTCGGGTGCTGCTGACCCAAGTCAAAAAAGAACCATTGATTGAACTGATTGATGGTGTTCAGGTGACATCTCTTACCCAAAATACAGACTTTGCTTATATGGAGGCTCAGCGCGGTGAATCGTCACTAAAATTACAGTCAAAACTGGTCATTGCAGCGGATGGACGGGATTCTTTCTGCCGAAAAGCCTTGGGTATTGGCGCCTCAGAACATGACTATGATCAGGTGGCAATTGTGACCACAGTACAAACTTCGAAGCCACATGGTCATGTTGGTTTTGAACGTTTCAGCCATCTGGGCCCTTTGGCACTGTTGCCATTGCCGGGCGAATATCGCCGTTCCGTGGTCTGGCCAGTGAAAAAAGGTACTGAAGGAGAATGGCTGGGAGATGAAAATGACCAGCATTTTCTGGATGCCTTACAGGAAACGTATGGTGATCGTGCCGGAAAATTCCAGAAAACCGGAAAACGGTTCAGTTTTCCATTGTCTCAAGTGTTAGCCGAAAAACAGGCTGTTGGCCGTGTCGTATTGATGGGCAATGCTGCCCATACGATTCATCCGGTCGCTGGTCAGGGTTTTAACCTGTGTATGCGTGATGCGCATGTATTGGTGCGTTACCTGAAAGAACAGCAGGTACAAGGCGCAGACTTGGGCGATGCTGGAATATTACAAGACTATGAAAAATCTCGTCTCAGTGACCAGCAGCGTGTGATCAAGTTCTGTGATTCAGTGGTACGTGGCTTTAGTAACCAGAATCCATTTTTAAAGCTAATGCGTAATACAGGTTTAATCGCTTTTGATACGATTCCTGGCATCAAGCCACTCGTTGCAAATTATGCCATGGGGTTAAAAGCATGAGCTTAAATCAAACTAACGAAATATTAGACGTCGTCATTATTGGTGGTGGGCTGGTTGGTGGACTTACAGCGCTTCTGTTAGCTCAAGGTGGTGTGCAGCCTACAGTTCTGGATGCAGCGCCAATTCTGGATGCAGATAAAACTTTGCGTGTGGCCAATCCGCGTGTTTTGGCTTTAAGTCAGGCAACCATTCACCTGTTAAAAACGGTGGGTGTCTGGGAAAATTTAGTACGCCAGCAGCCTTATACTGGTATGCAGGTGTGGAATAAAAATGGCTATGGTGAAATTAATTTTGGCCAGTCTTCAGAAAAAACACCATCGGTAGAGCAGGCTTTAGGCTCGATGGTGGAGCCCAGTATTCTGAATCTGGCCATTCAGCAAAAGATGCTTGAAGATGTTCAAGATTATAGAACACAGGTCAAAGTTAGCCGCATCGAACGTGGAGTCGGTGTGTGGATCATTCATCTGGCTGATGGTACACAACTCCAAACTAAACTGGTGATCGGCGCAGATGGGGCCAATTCCTTTGTCCGTGAGCAAGCTTTCATCGATATTGATGTACTGGACTATAAACAGGCGGGGATCAGCTGTGCCATTAAAACAGGCCAGCCACATCAACATATGGCACGTCAGATTTTTCTGGAAACTGGCCCTCTGGCTTTTCTACCTATGGCCAGCCTTAATCCGGAAGAGCAGGGACACTGGCAATCGATTGTCTGGACTTTGCCAGAGGATTATGCCGAAGAATATGCAGCGTTGTCAGATGCTGAGTTTACCCAGCTATTAACCCGTGAAAGCCAGCATATGCTGGGTGAAGTATTGCAGGCGACACCACGTGCCACTTTCCCTTTAAAAGCCCGCGCCGCCCAGCAATACGTTCAAGATGGTTTAGCACTGATTGGAGATGCCGCACATGTCATTCATCCACTAGCAGGTCAAGGGGTGAATATTGGCTGTCTGGATGCTGCNNCAGAACGATGCCATGATGCACAGCATGTCTGCGATTGGCTGGATGGAAACCACATTATTCTTCCCGATGGTTTGGGCACGCAATTTCGGCCTGAAACAGGTAGAAAATCAGCCCATGTTGAAAGATGCATTTATGGCGCAGGCCAACGGTCTGAGTTTACTTAAAGACACACGCTACGCAGCTTAAGACAGAAATGTAAATTTTTTAAACAAACATCAATAAAGAGTAACGATTTTGTTTAAAAAAGATACGATTTTTTGATGTTTAGTACTAGGCGAAGCCCAAAGAGATTGCTAAATTTCACTTAATTCGATACCTGGCTTGGAATACCAAGCAAGCGCCATTTTTGGGGAGATGCAAATGACAGACATGAATGATTATGATGACGACGTTGAAGATTCAATCGTTGACGATGATGAAGCAAAAGCAGCTGAAAAAGGCGCGGTCGATAGCACAGAGGTCGTCAGTGATACCGATCTTGTAGAAGCTGAAACTTTGACCGTCACTGCAAAGCTGAAAAAGCGTCAAGCACTTGAAGACGAGATTGCGGCTTTCCTTGCCAGTGGTGGTCGTATTGTTGAAGTGCCGGCAGATGAATCAGTAGCCAAAGAATAAGTTATTGATTAACTTGT
>DFCG01000060.1:3764-3944 GCA_002367455.1 Acinetobacter sp. UBA3060
TGATCCAGATCTTTTTCTTCGGTGGCACCGCCAATCACCAGAACAATTTCGCCTTTTTGCTGATTGTGATCATTGCTAGTGAATTCCACCAATTCACCCAAGGTCATTTTCTTGATAGTTTCAAAAGTCTTGGTGATTTCTCGCGCAAAACCGACCGGGCGATCTGCTCCGAAAACGCTG
>DFCG01000013.1:0-4101 GCA_002367455.1 Acinetobacter sp. UBA3060
ATATTCGAGCTGCCATATTGTGCCAGCGGAATGCTGTCATCACGGCTGTCCAGCATACATGGCATCGACAAAGGCCAGAGTTTTTCATCATTTTCCAGATGGCGATGCACAATCGCATGAATATCGCTGAGATAGTCCAGCGCTTTTTTAATACTGTCCTGTGGCGGAGTAATAAACTCCATCAACGCTTCAGAATAGTCTGTGGTGATATGTGGATGAGTCAAGGCTGAACCCAAGGCACGAGGATGCGCTGCCTGTGACAGGAAACCATCACTTTGCATACGCAAGCTTTCACGCTCGATACCACGCAACATGCCTTTGATGAGTGACGACTCGACCCAGGTCGGTAATACATTTTGGGAAGTCGATTCAGGTTGACTCATTACAATCTCGCTTAAGGGGGCTAAATTATTAAATTAAAATCATCGGTTTAATCAGTATAACGTGATTTCATGCCGGCATATGACAGGCTGCCTAGTTTTCAGGCAAACCATTGATTTTTAATTTGGCAAATTTTTAACACAAACTTCCTCTATAAGACATGGAAAATTTGTGATTTTATTAACAAATAGATGCTAATGAATTGTAAATATTATGAATTATCAAGATATTTTAGACTTTTGGTTTCATGCGGACAGCCAGCCCTTATGGTTTAGCCAAAGTCATGAATTCGACCAAAGTATTGCGCAGCAGTTCATGAGCACCCATCAGCAGGCAGCCCAGGCTGAACTTTGGGGCTGGCGTAAAACCGCAGAAGGCCGGCTGGCCGAAATTATTGTGCTAGATCAATTTTCACGAAATTTATTCCGTGATTCTCCCCAAGCTTTCGCCCAAGACAGTCTGGCACTGGCCTTGGCTCAGGAAGCCATCAGCCTGAACCTGGATCAACAGCTCAGTCCGGAACAGCGTGCCTTTCTGTATATGCCATTTATGCACAGCGAATCCAAACTGATTCATGAATTCGCCTTAAAACTGTTTCAGCGTCTGGGCAATCCGACCAATCTGGAATTCGAGAAAAAGCACAAGGTCATTATTGACCGCTTTGGACGTTACCCGCACCGAAACCAGATTCTGGGTCTTGCATCGACCGATGAAGAACTTACTTTCCTGACCCAGCCCGATAGCAGTTTTTAAGATTTTTTAAGACCGGCTGTCTGGACTGGATCATTGCATCAGGAGATCGAACATGAAAAACATGCTACTGGGATTGAGTATGATTGCTGCCATCAGCCTGACTGGCTGTGCAACCACACCCTCAAAGCCCTTAACATTTGATCAGTTAGGTCGCTACAGTACCACTCCCCTCAACAGCAACACTTACCGTATCAGCTTTCAGGCCCGTCCCAATATGAGCTTTGGCACAGCTGAAGAAATTACCCTGCTCAAAGCCGCACAGACTACCGTACAAAATGGTTTTCAATTCTTCAGAGTACTGAATGATCCAAGTAACCGCACCCAGCAACCTCCACGTCAGGCCATCGTCTATCCGGCGCCAAGCTTTTATCCTTACGGGTATTACCGCCGATATCCGGGATTCTGGCCAGACCCATTCTATGACCGTCCTTATACCGTGACTCTGGATCCTGCCCAGGTGGCTTATACCATTGAATGCTTCAAGGCCAATCAGACGCCTCAAGATGCCTTTGATGCCCGCTTGATTTTACAGTCACTTGGGGCTAAATATGGTTTAAGTCCATCCGGTGCAGTGCTGCAACCGCAACCGGCCAATCCCTCCTGACAGGATGATCTATGCAGACAGAGCGTATCTCCCCGAGCTTACAACGCAGTAAACGTTTCGCGACCATCGCCCTGGTGGTCGCCGTACTGATCTGGTTGGCATTGATGGTTGCAGCCAAACTGCTACCCGAATATGTCTGGCTCATTCATATTCTGATGCTCTCGGCAGAAGCGGGTGTGGTCGGTGGTCTGGCGGATTGGTATGCGATTACCGTACTGTTTCGTAACCCTTTTGGCAGATTGCCTATTCCCAAGTTTTTACGTGACCATACCGAAATCATTCCACGTAACAAGGCCCGTATTGCAGAGTCGATGGGCCGTTTTGTGCAGGAAAATTTTCTTTCTCCGCAAATTGTACAGCGCAGTCTGGACAGTACCGACCTGAGTCTGGCTGCAGGACGCTGGCTGGCCAATCCACAAAATAATGCCCAAGTGACTCAGGTCATTCAGCAGACGGTTCCTAAAATTTTTGAATTTGTCGGACAGGAACAGATTGCTGGATTTATCCAGAGCAACAGCGTGCAATGGGTCAAAAATACCCAGATCAATACTCTGGCCAGCGAAATGCTGCATGCCGTTCTGGACAATGATTTCCATCAGGATGTGCTACAGCGCGGACTGGATGTGGCACATGCCTGGATGACCTCGCATCCGGAACAAACCCGCGAGCTGACCCGCAACCTGTTTAAGGAAATGGGCGTGTGGAAACTGGCCAAAGGCGCCAGCTGGATCGGGATTGACGTGCAGCAACGCAGTATTGATTCCGTGATCGGGCGCGTTGAAGCCATGCTGGCCGATCCAGATCATCCATGGCGACTTAAAATTGAGAGCATGGGACATAGCTGGATGTTACAGCTGGCGGATAATGACAGTGAAGCCAGCCAGCGTCTGAATGAAACCAAAGATGCCTTACTGGATAGCCCACAAGTGCTGAATTTTATCAGCGGTGCCGTGGTGATTTTATGTGATGCAATCAAGGAAGACTTGCAAAAACCTGATTCGGGTATTGCCGAAAACCTCAAAATTGCCATTCAACAGGTCGGAGAAAATATCATCTCGAATGCCTCGGTACGTGAGCTGCTGAATAAACGTCTGAGCTCTATCGCGGTTGACCTGAGTGACCAGTACAGTGAAAAAGTGATTCGTTTTATCAGCGAGCGCATTCACGAATGGGATTCAAGCGAGATGATCGACAAGATTGAAAATGAGGTCGGCGGTGACCTGCATATGATCCGGGTCAATGGGGTCGTGGTCGGTGCCTGTATCGGTCTGGTGCTCGGGATCATCCGGGCGGCGGTAGAGCATTTAATTTGAAGATAAACTGTTTTTCACAGCCCGACTTTTAAAATGCCCAAGAATTGACTCCAGCCAGATCAAATTTAAGATTTAAAAATGATCATTTGGGTGGCTGAGGTCCGGACATATCGACCAATAGCCCAGTGAATTTGCGTACGAACGGCAATAAGGTCACCACAATCGGAAAGGCAATCGCCCAGGAAATCATCCAGTTATGAAACCAGAGTGCCATAAATCCATCAATCCAGCCGAGATTACGCAGCATATTGATCATGGAAATGATGCCACTCATCAGGCAGGAAAGGATAAAAGGCACAATAATCAATGCCCATTTTGCAGGAAGTTTAGGAATATGACCGATAATGGTCGGACGTTGTGATGCAGCCACGACATGCTCTTTTTACTGTTTTCAGATGACTAATATAAGCCAAATTCTATACGGTGGAGCATTGTTTTTTTCATCTGAATCATTGAGCTTAAACTGGTTTTATTTTCACGGGATTAATCCGTTGATTTTCCCTTTCTTTAGTCAAAAACTTCTAACGAAGTGATCCTCTACTTTTTATTCCCTAGAAATGCTTTTACCTAAACAGCCTGAAATTTGCTATATTTGCTGTTTTTCTGCGATCTCTATTTTCGACTGATTATGAATACGGCAATACAAGCAGCTCTCGATCATGCAGTGCACACTTTACAGGCACAAGGCGTACTCCCATCTGACTGGAACAATACAAGTAATTTGACGCGTACCAAAGACCGAAGCCATGGTGACTTTGCGTCGAATATTGCCATGATCGCGTCGAAAGCTGCGGGTATGAAGCCACGTGATTTAGCGGAAAAAATTCTTGCTGCCCTGCCTGAAGTGGCGGATATCAGCAAGGCAGAAATTGCCGGTCCTGGTTTTATTAACTTCTTCCTGAATGCCGACCAGCGCTTTGCAGTCCTCGATCAGATTCAGGCACAACAGGCGACTTATGGTCGTACCCAGGTCAATGCGGATAAACGCATTCAGGTTGAATTCGTGTCTGCCAACCCGACCTCTAGCCTGCACGTAGGTCATGGTCGTGG
>DFCG01000013.1:4253-4440 GCA_002367455.1 Acinetobacter sp. UBA3060
AAAAGACCGTGTCGTGAAACGCCGTAATGGCCAGACCACTTACTTCGCGTCTGACATCGCTTACCACCTGAACAAGTTACAGCGTGGCTATACCGATATTATTGATATCTGGGGTTCAGATCACCACGGTTATATCGCACGTGTAAAAGCGGCCATTGATGCGCTAGGCTATGACTCGAAAAAATTA
>DFCG01000032.1:0-4231 GCA_002367455.1 Acinetobacter sp. UBA3060
AAGCTCAGTGAGACTGAAAAACAGAAAATGTCTGCGCAATATCAGGCTAAGTTGCAAGAATTAAATCAGTTACAACAATCTGTACAGACGAATGTCCAAAGCTCGATTCAGCAGATCCGAATTGTATTTGATGCACGTGTAAAGCAAATTGCTGAACAATTGCGTAGAGAAAACAACCTGGATGTGGTTTTAAATAAAAATTCAGCGCTTGCTTATGATGCTAAATATGATTTAACTGATAAAATGATTCAAAAGGTTAATGCAATTAAATAATCAATGAATCATCAACAGCTTCAGTTAGCTGATCTCGCTCGCCTGGTTCAGGGCGAGTGCATAGGTCAGACAGATTTACGTTTGAGTGCTTTGGCCAGTCTTGAACAGGCAACTTCACACGATCTGGCATTTGTGAATGCCGATAAATATGTAGAGCAGGCCAATCAAAGTCAGGCAGGTGCTTTAATTGTCACGGCTGAACTAAAACAACAGATAACTTCACATCAAAACTTTATTGTTGTGGCAAATCCCTATCTGGCTTTCGCGATTCTGACGCATGTCTTTGAGAAAAAACATCGCCAGCGCGGCATTGAGAGTACTGCTCAAATTCACCCGTCGGCAGTGATTGCGGACGATGCTTATATTGGTCATTATGTGGTGATTGGTGAGCATTGTGTCTTGGGTGCGAATACGATTGTTCAGGCGCATGTGCAGATCGATGATGATGTCGAGATCGGTCAGGACTGTTTTATTGACTCACATGTGACCCTCACCGGCGCAGCAAAAATTGGTAATCGGGTACGTATTCATGCCAATAGCGTGATTGGCAGCGAAGGGTTTGGTTTTGCACCTTATCAAGGGAAATGGCACCGTATTGCGCAATTAGGTTCTGTACGCATTGAAGATGATGTGCGTATTGGGTCAAATTGTAGCGTAGACCGTGGTGCGCTGGATGATACGATTTTGCAACAGGGTGTTATTATTGATAATCTTGTGCAAATCGCGCATAACGTTAAAATTGGTGCACATACCGCAATTGCTGCAAAAACTGCCGTTGCAGGAAGTGTTTCAATTGGCAAAAACTGTATCATTGGTGGTGCCTCTGCGATTTCTGGACACTTGAATATTGCCGATAATGTGACGTTGACCGGAATGTCAATGGTGACAAATAATATTTCTGAAGCTGGAAAATATTCATCCGGGATTGGTCTGTTTGAAAACCAGAAATGGAAACGTACCGTGGTTCGCCTCAGACAATTAGCAGATGTGCCATTGACCCAGGTGATCAAACGACTAGATCATATGCAATCTCAGATTGAGTCCATTGAATCAACATTTAAGTTGCGTAAATAATTATGATGACAGAGTCGAATTTGCCTACATTCACGAAGCCTGAATTGCCAATGAATATTCAAAAGATTCGTGAATATTTGCCCCATCGCTATCCATTTTTATTGGTTGATCGCGTCGTCGAAATTACCGATAATGGCATTGTTGGTTATAAAAACGTCTCAATTAATGAAGAGTTTTTACAAGGCCATTTTCCGAATTATCCAATTATGCCGGGTGTACTGATTGTTGAAGCGCTGGCACAAATCTCTGGAATTCTGGGTTTTGTGATGAATAACGAAGTGCCAAGTGAGGGTTCTTTGTTCCTGTTTGCCGGTGCGGAAAAAGTTAGATTTAAAAAACAGGTGGTTGCAGGTGACCAATTGGTTTTAAAATCTGAATTAGTGATGCAAAAGCGGGGCATTTACAAATATAATTGTATTGCCACTGTAGATGGCGTCGTCGCAACAACCGCGGAAATTATGGTTTCGCATCAAAAAGTCGAGCAGGCATGAGCAATAATCCCCTTATTCATCCAACTGCCATTATTGACCCGTCAGCAGTCATTGCTGCTGATGTAGAAATTGGCCCATATTGTATTATCGGGCCAAATGTCACTATTGGTGCGGGTAGCAAACTTCATTCACACGTGGTGGTGGGTGGCTATACGCGTATAGGTGAATATAATGAAATTTTCCAGTTCGCCAGTGTAGGTGAGGTGTGTCAGGATCTTAAGTATGCCGGTGAAGAAACCTGGCTTGAGATTGGCGATCACAATAAGATTCGTGAGCATTGCAGTCTGCATCGTGGCACGGTTCAGGATCAGAGCCTGACCAAGATCGGTAGTCATAACCTGCTCATGGTGAATACGCATATTGCACATGACTGTATGGTCGGAGATTATAATATCTTTGCTAATAACGTCGGTGTGGCTGGACATGTCCATGTCGGGGACTACGTCGTCATTGGCGGAAACTCGGGCATTCATCAGTTCTGTAAGATTGATTCTTATAGCATGATTGGTGGTGCATCACTGATTTTGAAAGATGTGCCGGCTTATGTGATGGTTTCAGGTAATCCTGCGCATGCATTTGCCATGAATATTGAAGGCATGCGTCGTAAAGGCTGGTCGAAGACCGTAATCAGCGGTTTACGTGATGCCTTTAAACTGATTTATAAATCAGGTTTAACGACTCAGGAAGCAATCGAGCAGATCCGTACAGGAATTTTGCCGGAAGTGGCTGAAGTACAGCGTCTCATTGATTCTCTTGAACAGTCGAAGCGCGGTATTGTGCGCTAAAAGTTTAAGATAATAAAAAAGACACCTTATTTAAGGTGTCTTTTTTATTTTGGGAACTTCTATTTTACTTAAGAAATTTAATTTCCTCAGCTTTCGGATAATTCTTCAATAGCTTTGTTTTGTATTGCGATGCAAGCGTAGTGTTCTTTTCAACATCTTTGCTGATGTTATAAAGTTGATACAGGGCAGTGGAGGCTTTCGCAGAATTTGGGTAACGGTCAACGACAATCAGATAATTACGTTTCGCTTCATCAAATTTTGGTGGATCAATCGCCAGATTGAATTCCGCTAACCAGAAATAAGCATTGCTGATATAAACGCTATTCGGATTGTTTTTAATAAAGTTTTGCATCGGTGCAATGGCTTTGGCTGCACCGCCATTTTTATAAGCATCTAAAGCCACGGTATAAGCTGCTTTTTCAAGATCAGCAGGTTGCTGTCCGCTGCTTGCTGTATTGACCTTATTTGTGTTTAGGCTGGGTGCAGTATCCTGTGGGTTTTCCTCCGTTGGATTGTCCTCAGCAGGTTCAATTTTTTGTTGCAATAGTTCAAGGCGCTGATCAAGATCGGCATAACGATTGGTCAGTTCATTCTTGAGCCGTTCAATCTCATTTTCCTGTTCTTCCATTTTACCGCGCAAAATCCGCAGGTCATTTTCGAGTTGCTGGTTCTTTTGCATGATTTGCCAGCTGGTATTGGTTTGAACTGCTGGAGTTGCACCAGCCGCAATTGCCGCTGGGGTATTTACTGTGGTTTGATTCGTAGCTTGGCTCAAGCCGCGCGATTCAATCGGAATATTGGCAAATAGAGGTGTGGTAAAGAGTGCTGTCACTACACACAATACGGTCTTTTTAAACATCATAAAATTTCCATAATTCTTTGTGAGATGCGGATCCGCTGCTCATCTTTTCAAAGTAGATCATTCATATACATTGCACACATTAAAAACGGCATTTTTAGAAAATGCAACAAGGTTTTACAAAGATCATGTGAATCTGAGTGTTGATGGATTGATTGTGAAGATCCCTTAAAAATCAGCAGAAATATCAATATTGTTTTTAAAATAATCAAACGGATAGCTTGAGGGATTATTTTGCGGAACAAGGCTTGCAACTTGATTAAAAATCTCTATACTCTGTTTTTGTAATGGTAGCCCTGCTGGTTACTTCGCAATTGTACTCTATGAACCCCGCCAGGACCGGAAGGTAGCAACGGTAATAGAACTATGATGTGCCGGAGCTTTGCTGGTAGGGTTGCCACCATATTCTTATTATTATAATAACAATGCAAATTCGCAGTTTTCTATTCTCAAATATTATTCCTTTTTCAATGTCGTCAAATAGCGCTATCTTATTATTTTAATGATTAAATCATCATTATCTTTTGCCGTGCTTTATTTTATTTTGCAGCTAATATTGAATTAAATATCCAATATGTTTATAGGTGTATTAAGGCTTTCAAAGAATATAAGACTTAGTCTTCTGCTTTACGGTTAATCGCCTTGATAATCGCATCCATTTCAAAACCACGATACATTAGAAAACGGATCTGTTTGGCTTTAAGTTTTGGGTCTTTCGTCACTTCTGGGCCATATTTTCTAAGCTTCAG
>DFCG01000153.1:0-1125 GCA_002367455.1 Acinetobacter sp. UBA3060
AAAGTTCCATCAGAAATATTACTATGTGTATGTAAATCTACGCCGTGCATCTCTATACTATGACATTTATTTGATCAGATTTAGATACTCTAACATGAAAGCACTTTTAGACTTTGTGCCACTCATTATTTTCTTTTATTTATATAAAACTGTAGATCCAAAAGACACTGACCATCAATTGCTGCAATTGATCGGTTCTGCGGGGGGTGTCGACAATAATAATATTCTTGTTGCAACCACAGGTCTGATTATTTCCATGCTGGTCGTCTATGGTGCGTTATTTGTCATGCAAAAATTCCGTCTGGACAAGCAGCAATGGATTGTCTTGTTCATGACGGTGATTTTTGGTGGCATCACCCTGATCCTCAGTGATGATTTCTATATCCGTCTGAAAGCCGTGTTATTGAATCTGGTCTTTGCAGGTGTATTCTTCCTGTCCCCTTGGTTTAGCAAGGATAAAAAGCCTCTGATCCAGCGGTTATTTGGTCCAGTATTCAATCTAAGTGAAAAAGGCTGGTTCAAGCTGAACTATGCTTGGGTTGCCATGTTCGTACTGATGTCATTTCTGCATACCTTTTTCGCCTATTTGTGGATGGATGGAAAATATTGGGGCGAATTTACTGCATTCGGTGACATGATCGTGATGTTTTCCTTTATCATTATTCAGTTTATTGTATTGCGCAAATACTTTAAGACCGCTGAATAAGTCCAACTACAAACGATTGAGAGTCATCATGCCATTATTCGTCGTTAGCTGTACCGATCGGGAAGGTACAGTTGAAAAACGCCTCGCGATTCGTCCACAACACCTTGCACGTCTGGAACAGTTAAATGCTGAAGGCCGCCTGATTGTTGCAGGTGCCATGCCTAAAGATCCAGCCAATCCGCAGGCCGGTTTTTATGGCAGTACCATTATTGTCGATTTTGACAGTCGTGAAGCATTGGACACATGGCTACAGGATGAACCTTTCTTAAAAGAAGGTGTGTACGAACACATCGACATCAAACCATTCAATAAAGCATTCCCTCAAGGATAAGGTTCATGCGTGTTGTTACTGCCAGTATCATTGGCCTATGTTTTATGATTTCTCCAGTATGGGCAGTCGAAGTTGCGCCTGCTCCTGT
>DFCG01000153.1:1319-5232 GCA_002367455.1 Acinetobacter sp. UBA3060
CCGGCATGTCTTTTTAAATGGCAATGATCTCAGTACGCGTCTGGCAGATTTAAAACCTTTTGAATATTTCTGTGTCGGTGAAACGGGTTTTGGTACTGGTTTAAATATTCTGGCCCTGTGGCAGCTCTGGCAACAGGTGCGTCCGGACAATCACAGTCATCTGCATGCGATTTCAGTTGAAAAATTNNATCAACTCATCTCTCAATATCCGATGCCAATTGCCGGCTGTCATCGTCTCAGTTTTCCTGAAGAGCGATTCAGTCTGGATCTATGGCTGGGTGATGCACATGATGTTTTCCCGGTAATTGAAAAAACTGCGCCGGTGAACGCTTGGTTCCTGGATGGTTTTGCGCCTTCCTGCAATCCAGACATGTGGGAAGAAAATGTTTTAAATAATATTGTACGTTTATCCGAGATCGGTACCACTTTCGCCTCTTTCAGTGTTGCTGGCGTCTTAAAACGTGGCTTAAAAAATCATGGGATTTCAATTTCCCGCCCACGTGGTTTTAAGCATAAGCGTGAAATGCTGAAAGCGATCTGGAATCCGGCTGAGGAAAGCAACCCATCTTCAGCGCAGGAAACAACTCAAAAAAAAACTGAGCGAGATACAAAGACCAATATCAGACCTCGTCAAATCGCTGTGATTGGCGCTGGAATCGGTGGTTTAAGTAGCGCATGGGCATTCGCTCAACGCGGTCATCAAGTCACGATCTACGACCAGTCAGCGCCCCTCTCCGGAGGTTCTGGCAATCCACTGGCTTTGCTCAATCCCAAACTCTGTCCAGTTGAGCAAAGTGCTGAACATCTGATGACCTTGGCCTGGCAACATGCCTTAAATCATTATCAAAAATTTAAAGCTTTCCGCCCGATTCAGGTGAATCAGTTCGCCTTAAAAAATCCTGAACAGCTTTTAGGATTGGCAGATGAATATCCTGAAAAAATTCTTACTGTAAAAGATACAGAAGATCAAGAGGTTCAAACCGAATTTCCAAGTTTAAAACTGTTAGAAGCTGGTGTGGTTTCACCGCCTCAATTGCGTGATGAAATTCTACAGAATGTAAATATCCGATATCAACAGGCCAAAATTAGCCATATTGAAGCTACTACAAAACCTCAGCTATTTTCAGATGAACAGGATCTAGGTGAATTTGATCATGTGATTGTCTGTACTGCGCGAGATACAACACAATTCTTTGCAGATTATCCGGCTCTGAAACCGATTCGTGGACAGGTCAGTTGGCTCAACAATAAAACTCAACCTTTAAGCCAAAATACAGCCTATAGCTACGGTGGCTATTGTATGCAGCTGGATGCTGAACATCTGATCTTGGGTGCTTCTTTCTATCCAGGTCGAGATGATATCGAGGTGTTAGCAGAAGACCATGTACACAACTACGAATTGATCCACAGTGTATTCCCAGAATATGCACAGTCATTAGCTTCTACCGATACCTGGCAAGGTCGTGCATCGGTACGCGCGCAAAGTCAGGATTATTTTCCCCTACTGGGTAAAATGAAAGCGGATGAGGAAGTTTATAGCTTTGCTGGTCTCGGTTCTAAAGGCTTTCTGTTTGCGCCGCTCTGTAGTGAAATTCTGGTAGCCCAGATTCTCTGCGAGGCCTGTCCGGTGCCATCCAGTTTAGTAAAAAAACTCAGTGTGACCCGTTTTCAAAAGAAAGTGAAAATGAAGAAACCGTATTTTAAGCCTCAGGTCTAATCCTCCTGCCTTTTTAAAAAGCAAAGTTCCCTCTCCTTTTAGGAGATGAGAAGCACTGCTTCGCAAGGAAGAGGTAAAATCCTAGCCAATAAAAAAGCGCCTTGCGGCGCTTTTTTTGACAGAATGCTTATGCACCCTGTTCAAGCGGTAAGCCTGCATCACGGGCAGCACGAGTACCACCCATCAGAATGACATATTCACGTGAGCTGTCAAAACCCTCTAGTTTTTCCGCAGCACGTGGAGCTTTACTGCCCCCACCACACAAGATGTAAATGGGTTGATCCGCTGACACCTGAGTTAGGCTTTCTGCTGAAAGATCGTTAATGGGCTGATTCACCGCCCCTTTCACGTGTGCTTCAGCAAAAGCACTTGAATCGCGTACATCCCAGATAATTGCATTTTCTGGGAACTCAAATGTTGTAATTTCTTGCTTACGGATCATTGCGCACTCCTTTGATGTAAAACAACACTTGGCAAATGAAGAAAACATCCCTAGCATCTCAGATATTCTTTCCCTTTGTAAAGGTCTAAACTATGCCTTCTTTCGATATTGTTTCTGAATTAGAAATTTTTGAAGTAAATCATGCAGTTCAAAACACCCAAAAAGAAATTGCGACCCGCTTTGATTTCCGTGGTCAGGACGTTTCTATTGAACTGAATGAAAAAAACAAGGAAATCAAAATCTCGACTGAAAGCGATTTCCAGTGTGAACAAGTCTATAGCATGCTGGAAAGTCATTTCTTTAAACGCAAAGTTGATATTCAGGCGCTTGATCCACAAAAAATGACGGCTTCTGGCAAAAATGTGATTCAGGTCATCAAGCTTAAAGATGGTCTTGACTCAGATACCGCAAAAAAAATTAATAAAGCCATTAAAGAAAGTGGGATTAAGGCGCAATCTTCTATTCAGGGCGACAAGATTCGTGTGACCGACAAGAAGCGCGATACTTTACAACAAGTGATGGCATTCTTGAAAGAACAGCAATTCGGTTTGCCTTTACAGTTCAACAACTTTAAAGATTAAGACCATTCTGTGTCTTAAAGAAGGAATTATGACGCATCGCAATCGACTGACCAAACTGGTGAACGCCACTTCCAAATTACCACAAGGTATACGCAGTACTTTATTGAGTAAAACCTTTGGCCGGGTCGTTCCTATGGTCGGCTCTGCCAAGCTTCGCTATGTAGAGCTAAGTCCAGCAAAAGTCGTGGTTAGAATCGCCAATCATAAAGCCATGCAGAACCATATTGGTCAGGTGCATGCCTGCGCCATGGCTTTACTGGCAGAAACCGCGACCGGCTTTGTGACGGCAATGAATGTGCCGGATACGGCGGTTGTACTGATCAAAAGCTTAAAGGTCGATTTTAAACGTCCGACGCGCGGTGCCATAACCGCTGTTGCCACGCTCACCCCTGAACAGCAAGCCTTGATGCAAAGTTCAGATAAAGGCGACACACTGGTTCAAGTTACCGTCACGGATGAATCCGGTGAAGCCCCGATTCAATGTGAAATGCTCTGGGCCTGGATTGCCAAGAGCCAGCTCAAAAAATCATAATTTCTTCTTCTAGACAAAAAAATCCCAGATATTAAATCTGGGATTTTTTATTTCAAGTCTTCATTGTGCTGATTGCGATTCTAAAAGCTTCAGTTTCGCGTCTTCTGGGATCAGACGTTTGTTACCTTTGACATCCACCGCAACGAAAGTAAACACGCCTTCAGTCACCCGAATTGGTGGGCGTGAATCATCATGACTGTCCCAAACCTCGATTTCCATCTGGATAGAAGTTTTACCAACTTTTAAAATCTGGGTATAACAGCTAATAACATCACCGACTTTCACCGGCACCAGAAAAGTCATCTGGTTAATCGAAATCGTAGCACAACGTCCCTTTGAAAATCGTTCTGCATGAATCGCGCCTGCCAAGTCCATTTGTGAAACGATCCAGCCACCAAAGACATCACCACTCCAGTTGGTATCTGCAGGCATTGCGATCGTCTGTAGGGAAAGAATTCCCTCTGGTCTTACTTGAGAATCTGACACTTTCACTCCAGGCATTTGAATTAGGGTTGGGTATTTAACTGCTGATCAAGCCATTTTTGCAGCTCGCTTGACCGTAATGCACCGCTTATTCTAGCAATTTCGTTGCTTTTATTCATCAACACCAGCGTCGGAATACTGCGAACATTAAATGCCGA
>DFCG01000154.1:0-9239 GCA_002367455.1 Acinetobacter sp. UBA3060
ATGCGTGGGTTTTAGTCAAATAGCTCTTGGAATTGTTGAATATTGATTAAAAACTAGACTCATGGGTTTAGATTTTTAAGGAATAAGTAAGACTTTAGTCGGATATTGCATGAAAAGTAGCTGTGTTGAACTAAGTTGTTGCGAAGACATGGCGATAAGAATCATTAAAAATAATAAATAAGAGTTAGGGTCATGTGTCGTGCTGAAAACAACGAAAAAAACTCACAGGAGGTGAGTAAAAATGGCAGAAAACATGAAGCGAGTAGCAAACACTGTAAGTGTGAATGATGTGATTGATCAGGCAAAATTCACTAAATTTCACTTAAGCATTGTATTATGGTGTTTGTTTATTGTCCTATTTGACGGATATGATTTAGCAATTAACGGTGTCGTTCTGCCTCTACTTATGCAAGAGTGGGGCATGAGTGCTGTTCAAGCAGGCATGCTTGCAAGTACAGCACTCGCTGGCATGATGTTTGGAGCCATGCTGTTTGGGATGCTTGCAGACAAAATTGGTCGTAAAAAAGTTATCTTGATTTGTGTTTCTTTATTTAGTGCTTTTACATTTTTAGGTGGATTTACCACTAATCCAACAGAATTTGGTATTTTACGTTTTATTGCTGGTTTAGGGATTGGTGGTGTATTACCAAACTTAGTCGCTCTAACGTCTGAATATGCACCTAAACGTTTAAAAAGTACACTGGTAACCACCATGTTTAGTGGTTATGCGGTGGGCGGTATTATGGCTGCATTATGCGGTACATGGTTTACACCAAGTTTTGGTTGGGAAATTATGTTCTTCATTGCAGGTATTCCATTACTTTTTGTTCCATTTTTTTGGAAGTTCTTACCTGAGTCTTTAACTTTCCTCGTTAAAGAACAAAAAGTGAATGAAGCACGTCGTTTTATAAAGCAAGTCGAGCCAACTGCAAACATACAAGAAGATACTGAACTGGTTCTAGCTAGCGCTGATCAGACCCAAAGTGCATCAGTAAAAGCTTTATTTACAGAAAATCGTGCCACAGGAACATTCTTATTTTGGATTGCTTTCTTTATGTGCTTACTCATGCTTTACGCACTTGGAAGCTGGCTACCAAAACTGATGATGGCAGCGGGATATTCTTTAGGTAGCAGTTTAATGTTCTTATTAGCACTGAATATTGGTGCCGTGATCGGAACCATTAGCGGCGGTATTTTGGCAGACCGTTTTGACTTTAAACCTGTTCTTATGAGTATGTTAACTGTCGGTGTACTATCTTTGGTTGGTTTGGGCTTTAATTCTCCAACCCCTGTTATTTATTTACTTGTGAGTTTAGCAGGTGCCTCATCTATTGGTACCAGTATCTTGTTATATAGCTATGTTGCTCAATACTATCCTGTTGCAGTACGTTCTACTGGTATTGGTTGGGCTTCTGCTGTAGGGCGTACAGGTGCAATTGTTGGCCCGATCGTGATTGGTATGCTGCTTGGTATGGAGTTACCACATAAATGGAACTTTATCGCGGTGGCAATGCCGGGTATTATTGGCATCATCGCTATTTCAATGATTCGTAAGCCACAACCTGGTCGCGTGATGGTGAAAAAATTAAAAACAGCCAAAATTTAAACTCTCGTAATTAACCTACTCAGTTAAAAAAGCTCCTTACTTAAAGGGGCTTTTTCATATCTTTAGTATGAAATTAAATCAATATTCAATTGGTCAAAAGAATAAGCGGATTAATAGAGCTTAAATATTGGGCGAATTAAAAAATAAACATCAATTATTCAAAAGTTTATATTAATAATAGTGTGACATATCACGCAAATAAATGACCTTTCGGTGAGCATAGCAGAATATCAATTAGTCTTATTGTGCCTTAAATCCCGCTTGCGTATATTGCCTGACATTGAAGATTGACTTCAGTCTTCAACAAGATGTTATGGACAAGTACTCATGGGAGATGAGAACGATGACAACGGAAAAAATAGATGTAAATTCTGTAGTCGATAATGCGAAATTCACGCCTTTCCACTTCAATGTAGTTGCTTGGTGTTTACTCATTATCTTATTTGATGGCTACGATCTCGCAATCAATGGTGTAGTTTTACCATTATTGATGCAAGACTGGGGCTTAAGTGCAGTACAGGCCGGAATGCTTGCGAGTACCGCACTAGCCGGCATGATGTTTGGTGCGATGATCTTTGGTTCCCTCGCGGACAAGATCGGTCGTAAGAAAGTGATCATGATCTGTATTGTATTATTTAGTGGTTTAACTTTTGCCGGCGGCTTTGCTTCAAACCCAACCGAATTCGGTATTTTACGTTTCCTTGCCGGTCTTGGTATTGGTGGCGTAATGCCAAACCTGGTGGCATTGACTTCGGAATATGCCCCACAAAAAATGCGTAGTACGCTGGTGACCACCATGTTTAGTGGTTATGCAGTCGGTGGCGTGATGGCAGCATTATTAGGTTCATGGTTCACGCCAAGTTTTGGTTGGCAAATCATGTTCTTTATCGCGGGTATTCCACTGTTTTTATTACCAGTGATCTGGAAATTCCTGCCTGAATCGCTCGCATTTATTGTGAAACAGAATAAGCAGCCTGAAGCTCGTCGCATTGTACGTCGCTTGGCGCCAAATCTGACAGTTACCGAGAATACAACTTTCACTTTGCCACAGGAAAATGTGCCTGAAGCCGCTAACGTGGTGAGTTTGTTCCGTCGTGGTCGTGCGGTCAATACTTTACTGTTCTGGGTCGCGTTCTTTACTTGTCTGTTAACCATGTATGCACTGAGCAGCTGGTTACCGAAATTAATGATGGCGGCAGGCTACTCGATGGACAACAGCTTGATGTTCATGATGGTGATGAACGTTGGTGCGGTTGTGGGTATTGTGGGTGGTGGTATTCTTGCGGATCGTTTCCACCTGAAACCGGTACTGATGTTCCTGGGTATGATGGGTGCGATTGTGATGAGCTCAATGGGCTTTGCATCGAACTCCTTCCTGCTATACATCCTGGTGTTCCTGGCCGGTGCAGCGTCAATTGGTTCGCAAATGTTGCTGTATAGCTATGTGGCGCAGTTCTACCCACTTGCAGTACGTTCAACAGGTATTGGCTGGTCTTCTGCGATTGGTCGTATGGGCGCGATTGTAGGCCCAATCCTGATTGGTGGCTTACTGGGTATGAACCTGCCTGCTTACTTCAACTTTATGGCAGTCGGTTTGCCGGTGCTGATCACTGCAATTGCGGTTGCCTTGATCATGCATGACGATGAATCTGAAAAGATTGGTTCAGTCGAGCCAGCAGTGTCTAAAGCTTAAGAATTTGAGTTTTAAAAAGAAGCCTCCGAAAGGGGGCTTTTTTATAAGAGGTATACTATTTAGAATGATATATACACTTTAAATTTAATAAATTTTATGAATAGAAGTAAAGCTAAAAGAATATTGCAAAGAATGGTTAACTCATTGTTTAAGTTGCAAGCTTTCGTAAAGATAAATAGCTTTGATGATATAAAAAATCTTGATGATTATTTTGGACAAGAGCTGACTTTATCAAAAGAAAAAACAATTTTCATTACTACTGATACAAGAAACACTTTAAGGTCCATCACCAGTGAATTGATTGTTTATTATGATTTAGAAGATTACATCACTTTTTCTGAGATTTTCTCTAATGTTAAAAAAATATATGCTGACTATATCCTGAATAAAAAATCTCCAGAAAATATGATAGATGATGTCTATGAGTTATCAAAGAAAGAAATAAGAGTATTTAATAATATTAACTGCTGTGAAGGTATAAAGCTTAACGGCATAGAACAATTAAACTGTGGAGAATATAAAATAATTTCTTCTGATTTTTCAACATTTCTTAAAGCCTATGGAAAAGAAGAAGCTGATTTTTATGAGATGATGAAAGATTATCTATGGATTTGTGGAAGTGAAAAAGGAAGTAAGAAGCAGGTAGAACATAAATTTGATTACAAAGCTAATCTAATTACTAGTTTTTTGAGTATCTGTTTGCAAACTATAAATAAAAAATCAATATTAAATTATAGGATTCAAGCTTTAAATTCTTCTTCTAGCCATAAATCTCGTAACCTTCGTTTACAGTGGGCAAACGAAAGTCAATATGGAAGTTTTTCTTATTCATTTCCTAAATTTTCCAATGCTGAAATTGATTTAGAAATATTAAAATACTTTAAAACCAATTTATTCTTTGATGAGTTTTTTACTATTTTAGAAAAAGAATTAAAAACCGAAGTAGAAGATGCGATTATTAAATCTGTATATTGGTTTTGTGAAGCTACAAAAGATAATAATGATACTATGAAATTTATTAAATTATGGTCATGTATTGAGTGCTTCTTCTCTATTACACAAGATGAAATATCTGAATCAAATGCAAAAGGTCTTGCCTGTATATTGGTATATGGTGGTTATCGAATCCATGATATTGAAAATTATAGAGAGGTAAAATCTAAAATTAAAAAAATGTATAAGAAAAGATCTAAAGCTTTACATAGAGCATATTGGTCTGACATAGAAGCTAACGATGTAGTGGAGTTAGCAGATTGGACTGCTTGGTTGATTATCAGTATTTTAGGTTTAGCAGTTGTAGGTAACTATACAAGACTGTCCCAAATTAAAGAACAGACCGTCAGATTAGATAATATTCATAATGAAATACAATAGAAATTAACTTTTTGACATTGTAAAATATTTATTAATAAATAATAAATTTGATCTCATTATGAAACTCAATTCAATCTCCCCAATCCCTGAAGATGATGACGAATTACATCTTCCTGAACTGGTGTACTGGGCATCTTTAGGCGATGTTGAACAGGTCGAGCAGGCGCTACACGAAGGTCTGGACGTCAACTCCGCCGATGAAGAAGGCTATAGCGCCTTACAGGCTGCCGCTGAAAATGATCATCTGGAAGTGGTCAAACTTTTGGTTAGCAAAGGCGCAGATATTGCCCATCGCAGTCCAAATACTGCTTTAGAGCTGGCTGAAATGGCAGGCAATAAAGAGGTGGTGGCTTATCTGAAAAGTCTGGCCGGAGGTGTCTGAATATAAAAAAAGAACCTCAATGCTGAGGTTCTTTTTTTAGTGTAGGAGCTTAGGCAGCTTCGCCTTCAAGCTCTTTTAAGATCGCTTCATTGAAAGCCGGTAAATCGTCCGGATTGCGTGAAGTAATCAGTACCCAGTCACCTGTATTGCAGCGGTGGACTTCTTCGTCGACCCATTTCCCGCCGGCATTTTCCAGATCTAGCTTGATGCTCTTATATGAGGTCAGATTCTTGTCTTTGATGCGCTGTGCATCAATCAGGGTCCATGGCCCATGACAGATTGCGGCAATCGGTTTGTGATTGTCGGCAAAATGCTGAATGATTTTTTGCGCATCCTGATTGATTCTNNGCGACATCTTCATTTTTTTCGGCAGCATGAATCACTTCAAAACCTTTGGACTTTAGAAAATTTAAAGGCTCAGTGAGTTCATCATGTTCAATGCCTTGATTGGATGTAATAAAGAGGACCTTTTTTACCATGATTGCTGTTCCTAAAAAATGTGAGGATTTTTAGCTTAACAACAAGGCGATTCTTACAATGTTGGAGTTTTAGCTCGGAACTGTTAAGCAATGATAAATAAAATAATAGGCAGAAAAAAAAGCCCCGACATCCTGTCGGGGCTTTTTCGTATCTCGTGATTTAGGTATAACTCCTGTCGTACCTCACGTCCTGGTGTTGCGATGTTATTCTTGTTTTTAGGTCTTCTGGAGCATCCTGCTCTCTATGTTTATAAAGTAATACACATCCCGGTGGCGCACTAGCAGCAGATTGCGGTTATTGCTGTACGCTTTGGCTTACATCAGCGCAGAGAAATTGAGCTGTGCAAGCTTAACCAGTTGTATTGCATTAAAAATGCACATCTAGACCGATATAAGGGCCTTTAAATTCCAGCTGTAAATCTGGACGTTGATCCTGTTCAAAATCCACTTGCATGATGCGATAACCGATTTTGGCACCGACATCGACCAGCAGATTATCAATGAAATCATATTGCAGTTCGGCTTGTACATCGGTCTTTCGGGTATCACTGCCGTGACTGTAAACCGCTTCTGCTTGGGCACTCAGTCCGGTAAAGGGTAATTTAACCCCGGCTGTTGCATAGAGCAGTGGGCTGTATTCATCCAGATCGTATTGAGTGAAAACTCCGGTCGTCAGGTTTTTCACAGTACCATCCAGATTGGTTAAACCTGCACCTATATCCGCATGCACAATAGTATCTAGCAATTCATAATACAGAATATAGTCAATATTGTTCAGCTCAATTTCTGAGGCATTGATAAGAGAACTCTGTTCGCTATTGCTGTCCAGATTGACGTATTTAATCTTGGCATTTGGTAACAATGGCACAGGATGTTCTACAGCGACAGATAGCTGCGCTGTACCTTGTCGATCTAGCTCATGCTTGAAATTGTTATCCTGACTATAGCCGTCAAAATCCCAGTAACTGAGATCTGCTTTCACGCCGATTACATCTGCATGACTGAGCGTACTGAGTCCAAAACCGAATAATAAGGTGGTGAGTATTTTTGCGCGCATGGCTCTATTCCCTAAAGCTTTATTAAAATTGGAGGTGTCTGGTTACTTAAAAACATCTTCTTAATATGGAGTAGCAAGTGCATGATATAGAGAATTTCAAAAATGTATATCCTTGGATTTTGCAGGACAATAAGATGGTAGCGAGAAGCACACAACAAGCGAAAGAGTATGCATTATATGTCGCCGGTCAGGTGGCTCAGACGGGTGAATGGCTAGAGGTCAAACATAAATATAACCACGAACTGTATGCCCGTGTCGCTTTGGCAGATGCCAACACACTGGAACAGGCGATTCAGTCTGCCGTAGACGCAGAAGCCGAAATGGCTGCCTTAGAGCCGTTCCAGAAACAGAAAATTCTGCTGCATTGCGTACGCCGTTTTCGTGAGATTTATGAAGAGCTGACCGAAATTCTGATTGCAGAAGGGGGCAAACCGCGTAAAGCAGCTGAAGCCGAAGTTGAGCGTCTGATTAATACCTTTCAGATTGCCGCAGATGCCGTGACCCAGGTTGATCAGGGACGTATGCTGCCTTTGGCCGTGACTGCGGCAGCATCCGGTTATCAGGGTATTGTGAAGCAGGTGCCGATTGGTGCAGTGTCTCTGATCAGTCCGTTTAATTTTCCTTTAAACCTGACCGCGCATAAAATTGCTCCTGCGATTGCAGCCGGTTGTCCCTTTGTGCTGAAACCGCCGAGTCTAACCCCTATTTCTGCCTTAAAAATTGCCGAAATTCTGGCGGAAACCGATTTACCGCAAGGTGCCTTTTCGGTATTGCCTTGTCCGCGAGAGCTGGCCGATCTACTGGTCACTGATGACCGTTTTAAATTACTCAGTTTTACCGGTTCCGATGCCGTTGGTTGGGATATGAAAGCGCGTGCCGGTCGTAAAAAAGTGGTCTTGGAACTGGGTGGCAATGCTGCTGTCATGATTGAGCCGGATACCGAAATTAATGATGCCTTGATTAACCGTTTGATTGGTGGGGCGTATAACCATGCCGGACAGGTGTGTATCAGTGTGCAACGCATTTTGGTGCATCAGCAGATTTATACTGAAGTGAAGGACAAACTGCTGGCGAAACTGAAAACGATTAAAGCCGCTGATCCGAATCTGAGCACAACCTTGGTTGGTCCGATGATCAAGGAAGATGAAGCCAAACGCCTGAAAAAATGGCTGGATAAAGCCGTGAAAAAAGACGCGAAAATCCTGATTGGAGGCGAATTGAATGGTGTGATGTTCGCACCGACCTTGCTGGAAAATGTAGACCACAGTCTGGAAATCTACCGTGATGAAGCCTTTGGCCCGGTGGCAATTCTGGAAGCGTATGCTGATTTCGAATCCGGTATTGCCTGTATCAACCGCAGCCGTTTTGGCTTGCAAGCTGGAGTGTATACTCAGAATCTGAACAAGATGCTGTATGCCTGGGATCATCTGCATGTCGGCGGTGTTATCATCAATGATATTCCGTCTTTCCGGGTCGATAATATGCCTTATGGCGGGGTCAAAGATTCAGGTCTGGGCCGTGAAGGAATTCAGTCAGCCATTCGCGACATGCAGGAAGAGCGCATGCTGGTGATTAAAGCCTANNAAGCCGTTTCATCATCAAATAATGATCTAAAAACAGATGCTGGATTAGAGTCTTGCAATACATTTTTTGAAACAGCGACCCTGTAGTAAAACTTAAGAAAAATATATTCCAAAAAGTTTGTCAATATATAACTTGTTTAATCTGGCCTATTTCGGAGAATTATTGAACGCTTAATTCGAATAGATTATAAATAACGAATATTTTAAGCAGAATTTACAGAAAAAATTTAAAAAAGTCAGTATTGTTGAATCATCTACAAGGTCAGTTTTTCGATCAGACTTTAAGCAAGATGTAAGACCTGCTGACCTGTTTGTACATTAGAATTCGACGCCCACAAGGTGCCCTCTAATTCAAACACCCAAAATTATTGAAAATGCTTCTTTTTTTGCTTGCGCCATAACCATAACAAGCAGCATCTGAAGGGGTTAAAAGTTTAGGTGTTCTATGACAGAAACTCGTGAGAATTGGTCCGCACGATCAGGATTCATTATTGCAGCGATTGGTTCCGCCGTTGGCTTGGGGAATATCTGGCGTTTCCCTTATGTTGCCTATGAAAATGGTGGCGGGGCATTCCTGATCCCTTATCTGATTGCGATTTTCGCAGCAGGTTTACCTTTATTGTTTTTAGACTATGCGGTCGGACACAAGTTCCGTAAAGCACCGCCTATGGCCTATAAAAAACTCATGAATGCCGAATCCCTGGGTTGGTGGCAGGTCATGGTCACTCTGGTGATCGGGATTTACTATGCCAGCGTCTTGTCCTGGGCTGGCAGCTATATGTTCTATTCCTTTGGACAGCAGTGGGGCACAGATACCCAAGGCTTCTTCTTCAATACTTACCTGCAAAATGGTGAGGGTCTGACTCTCGGTTTTGTACCTGTGCTGTTCTTTGGTCTGGTGGTCGTTTGGGCAGCAGTCATGCTGATTCTTTACGGTGGAGTACGCCGTGGGGTGGAACTGGCGAATAAAATCTTTATGCCATTGCTGGTGATTTTATTCACGATCCTGGTGATTCAGGCAGTCCGTTTACCGGGTGCAGTCGATGGCTTAAATGCTTTCTTCAC
>DFCG01000117.1:0-9915 GCA_002367455.1 Acinetobacter sp. UBA3060
GGTAGCAGGGCCGTATTATTTTCCCAGCTTAAAACCGGGCTGGTGGCTGGTTTGTGACAAACAGGCCGAGTTATCCACTGCAGGCATACTCTGTGTGTATCTGCTCAATGGCTTGCAGCTCATTTTGCAACTGGTCAGTGAAACTCAGGATCATTATGAATTTCAAAGTCTGGATGAAAGCAGAAAGGTGGTTTTCCAGAAAACTGATATTGAGAAAATCCATCCAGTCATTGCGATTATTCCCGCTGCCACATATTCAAACGGCAGAAATAATTCAGCCCATCATAAGACGGGCTGAACGATGAACATGAAACAGAACAGATTATGGAATCTGGTTCTCGTCTTCAAATTCTGGTTTCACCTGAACAATAAAGTCCTGACGGTTTAGACCACGCCACAAGGCAAAGGCCGTACCTATATAGATGGACGAATAGGTCCCGACAAAGACACCAACAAACATCGCGATCGAGAACCATTTCAGACCATCGCCGCCCATCAGCATCATGGCAAGCACCACCAGCAATAAGGTCATAGAGGTATGAATGGTACGACGCAGCGTTTCAGTCAGGGCAATGTTAATGATTTCGACCGGTTCTGCACCACGAATCTTACGGAAGTTCTCACGGATACGGTCAGAGACCACGATATTATCGTTCAGTGAGAAACCGATGATTGCAAGGAGTGCTGCAAGTACAGTCAGGTCAAATGGCCATTGCATCATCGCAAAAATCCCGAGGGTAACGACGATATCATGGAACAGTGACAATACTGCACCCATAGCCAGCTTGACTTCAAAGCGGATGGTGACATAGACCAGCATCAGCAGGAGCGCAAGTGCCACAGCACCGCCAGAACGGACATAGAGCTCATTACCGACCTGTCCACCGACGACATCAACCTTCGGTACTTCTGCCGCATTATTTGGCAGTTGAACTGCGGCTGTAACAGCTTTGGTCAGGTCTTCAGCTTCGATATCTTCCTGAACCGGCATACGCACCATCAGGTCACGTTCAGAACCTAAAGTCTGAACCACAGCATCATTAAAGCCTGCCTGGTTCAATGCCTTGGAGACATCTTCAGGTTTGACCGGATTGGTATAGTTTAATTCGGCTGCCACACCACCGGTAAAGTCTAAACCGAGGTTCAGGCCTTTGGTGGCAATAAAGAAGATACTCGCAACGGTTAAGAGGATTGAAAACAATGCCGCAGGCATCGCAATCTTCATAAACGGAATAATGCGTTCGTCTTCCGGGCGACCGTACTGTTTTTGATTCAGTTGAGTATTTTCAGTCATCAGTGATCTCCTTAAATGCTCAACTTTTTCAAGTTACGTTTTTTGCCATAAATGAGCTGTACCACGGCACGCGTTACTGTAATGGCAGTAAACATCGAGCAGACAATACCAATCATCAGGGTTACGGCAAAGCCTTTGATCGGACCTGTACCAATCGCGAACAGAATGAACGCCACCAGGAATGTGGTCAAGTTCGAGTCGAAAATGGTGTTATAGGCACGATCATAACCGGCCACAATCGCCTGTTTCGGCGAAGCCCCCCATTTCATTTCTTCCCGTATTCGTTCACAGATCAGTACGTTGGCATCGACCGCCATACCGATGGTAATGACGATACCGGCAATACCCGGAAGGGTAAGGGAAGCGCCAATCCAAGACATGACTGTCAGAATCATCGCCAGGTTAAAGACCAAGGCAAAGTTGGCAATCACACCAAACAGACGGAAGAATACCACCATCCAGATGGCGACCAGAAGGAAACCGATCTGAGTTGAAAGTACACCTTTATCGATGTTTTCTTGACCCAGACTTGGACCAATTACACGTTCTTCAACAAAATACATTGGCGCAGCCAACGCACCTGCACGCAGCATCAAGGCAAGTTCAGCAGCTTCTTGCGGCGAGTCCAGGCCAGTAATACGGAACTGAGAACCCAGTACTGCCTGAATGGTTGCAGCGTTAATGACTACAGATTCAGTATACGGGGTACGAACTTCAGTCTGAGTGCCGGTCGCAGGGTCTTCCACATAATTAATGCGCTGCTTGTTCTCGATGAACAAGACGGCCATACGTTTGCCGACCGCATTACGGGTGGCATCCGACATCAGTTTGCCGCCTGCGCTGTCCAAGGTAATGTTAACTTCAGCACCGCCTGTGTCTTGGCTAAAGCCACTTGATGCATTCTGAACACGTTCACCGGTTAAGATACGGTTACGGTTCAAGAGGAGCTGACGACCACTGTCCAGTGACTCATAAGCAAAGACTTCTGTGCCTGGTGGCAATGCACCCGTTGCCTGACCGGTATATGGATCAATATATTGATCATTCAGGTCAGACACCAGACGGAACTCGAGGTTCGCGGTACGACCTAAGACACGTTTCGCTTCAGCGGTATCCTGCACACCAGGAAGCTCAACCACAATACGGTTGCTGCCCTGAGTTTGAACCAGTGCTTCTGCCACACCTAACTCGTTAATACGGTTACGTAAAGTGGTCAAGTTCTGATTGACAGCATAAGATTCAATTTCTTGCTTACGCACATCAGTATAGTTTAGACGTAAGGTCGAACCGGTCTCGGTCGCAACAGCCTGCTGGGTAAACTCATTGCCATTACGGCGCAAGAAGTCCATCGTTGCAGAACGATCATCATTGTTGGCAAACTGCATCACAATGGTGTTGTTGCTTAAATTCAGGCTATTAAATTTCAGGTTGTTATCACGCAACTGACGACGTAGATCCGTCGCAGAGGTTTCCATGCGCTGGGAAATGGCCTTGTCCATATCCACTTCAAGCAAGAAGTGAACACCACCACGTAAATCCAGGCCGAGCTTCATTGGTTTGGCACCAATTTTTTGCAGCCATTCTGGGGTGGTCGGGGCAAGGTTCAATGCAACCACGTAATCATCACCTAAACCACGACGTAAAGCCTCTTTAGCTTTAAGCTGCGATTCACTTGAATCTACACGTAATAAAGCTGCATTGTTGCCAAAGCTATTGTCATGGGTGGCAATATTTTCAGTTTTTAAAATTTGCTCTGCTTTTTGTACGATGCTTGCATCAATTTG
The DNA here is from genome assembly GCA_002367455.1 of Acinetobacter sp. UBA3060. GTDB lineage: Bacteria > Pseudomonadota > Gammaproteobacteria > Pseudomonadales > Moraxellaceae > Acinetobacter. The sequence continues at coordinate 3,079 of DFCG01000117.1, forward strand.
AGTACCGGCTTTGGCACCCGAAATCTGTACAGCAGGTTCATCTGGATACAAACTTGGCAGGGCATATAAGGTACTGATCACCAGGACAACCAGGATCAGTACATATTTCCATGCTGGGTAACGCATTCGTTTTCTTCTTAAAATGAAAAAGTCGTGCGAGGGCACGACTATTTTTGATTAAAGGTTATTTAAAGTGCCTTCAGGGAGGACTGAGATCACACTTGCACGTTGAACTTTGACTTCTACACCACGGCTCAATTCAACCACTGCGAAGTCACCTTCAATCTTGGTGATTTTGCCCATTAATCCGCCTGCAAATACCACTTCACTGCCAACGCCAAGGCTGTCGACCAAAGCACGGTGTTCTTTGGCACGTTTAGATTGAGGACGCCAGATCAAGAAATAGAAGATTGCAATAAAAACAGCAATCATCAAAAGGTTCGCCATCATGCTTGGTTGTTGTGCAGCTTCACCTGCAGCGTGAGCAGTCGAAATAAAAAGGCTCATTACATTTTCCTAAAATAAAAAACTGGTGATCAACTCGATAATAAATTGACATATTCTTGCAATTTACATTGTCTTTTTCCTCAGCGCAAATGCTGATGGATTAATCTTGCGGACAAGGTGGCACTTCCAGGCCACGGCGGGCATAAAAGTCATGAACAAATTCGTCAAATGTACCGTTGTCTAATGCATCACGCATTGTTTCAGTCAAACGCAGGTAATAGCGCAGATTATGAATCGTACCGAGCATAGAGCCGAGCATTTCCCCACATTTCTCAAGATGGAATAAATAGGCACGGGTAAAGTTCTGGCAGGTATAGCAGTCGCAATGCGGATCGAGTGGGCTTTGGTCATGACGGTATTTACTGTTACGGATTCGCACCAAGCCGTCTGTCACAAAATAGTGACCGTTACGTGCATTTCGGGTTGGCATTACGCAGTCAAACATATCGACACCACGACGCACCGCTTCCACAATATCTTCAGGCTTGCCGACACCCATCAAATAACGCGGTTTGTCTGCAGGCATTTTCTCTGGAAGATAATCCAGAACCTTGATCATTTCTTCTTTTGGTTCGCCCACGGACAGGCCGCCAATCGCATAACCATCAAAGTCGATTTCAAGCAGGCCTTTTAAAGATTCATCACGTAAATCTTCATACATGCCGCCTTGAATAATGCCGAACAGCGCATTACGGTTTTTTAGCACGTCATGATGCTGGGTTTTACAGCGTTTGGCCCAGCGTAGAGAAAGTTGCAAAGATTTTTGTGCTTCTTCATGCGTCGCAGGGTACGGGGTACATTCATCAAAAATCATTACAATGTCAGAGTTCAGCGTGTGCTGAATATCCATTGAAATTTCAGGAGATAAAAATACTTTTGAACCATCAATCGGCGAGCGGAAGGTCACACCTTCTTCTTTAATTTTACGCATTGCGCCCAGACTGAAGACCTGGAAGCCGCCTGAATCGGTCAAAATGGGACTATTCCATTTCATAAATCCGTGCAGGCCGCCATGTTCACGAATTACATCCAGTCCTGGACGTAGATACAAATGGAAAGTATTGCCCAGAATGACTTGAGATTTGATCTCTTTAATGTCGCGTGGCAACAGGCCCTTGACCGTACCATACGTACCCACAGGCATGAACATCGGGGTTTCCACCACACCATGTTCAAGCGTTAAACGACCACGACGGGCACGGCCCGACTGACCTAATTTTTCAAACTTCATAGGAGTTCCACATCAAGGCGAAAAAACAGTTCGCTGATTGTTATAGCTAAAGGGCGCTATTTTCCTTGATTCTTACACTAAACGCCAGCATTGTAGAGCATTCGCTCTGTAATTTTATTTATCGCTGAAGCTAGAGAACATCCGGAGATATTGGCGGATGGGCAGAAAACTGCTGCAAGCGCTGCTGGATATCTTCCCGGCTAAGGGCGCAGCTGCCATCCGGCTCAGAGGCCATTGCAGCGATATGCTGGATCAGTTTCTGGATATAAATATTGCTATCGACAAAGTAGGATTCCAAGGTCAGCAAATAGGCATCTTGTGCCACTTGCAAATAGTCATAAGGCTCCATCACCAGCATCTGCTCTAGATCAATCAAGATATCTTTGTCGTTTTGCGAGAGTTTCAAGCGTTTCTGTATGGCAGGTAAATGAGTAGTTTGTCTGGATGCCAGAAATTTCTGTAAATGAATATGCTCAGGATTAAGTGTCTGTGCAGATTGGCATTCAAATTCGACTTGGGTGGGCAGACTCATGAAAAAAAGGATGCCATCCAGATCCAGACCATAAGCCTCAGAAAGACGATGTTTGGCCTGTTTAAAACTCTCCAGCAATAAATCCAGATGCGTCGCGTGCAGCTGTTTTTGCTGTGCCAATACCGGATGGCCAAAGCTGTGCTGGGTTTTAAAATAATCAGCCAGTAAGGCTTTAAAGGGGATGAGTCCTGAGTCGGGCGAAGTGTGGGCCCAATAACGCCATTTCCGGACATTCCAGCGATCCTGTTCAGCCAGATATTGCTGAGGATCTTCCGGATCTTTAAAAATACTGCGTTCAGTCGAAATGGCCAGATCATCCAGCAGTAAAAATTCGTCAAAGACCAGACTACAGGCATAGATTTGATCATCCTGATAATGGTCGTATAACCGATAAAATTCCTCGACCAGCGTCTGTTGCAAGTGCTCTAAATAATCCAGCATAATTTTTATTCTTTATTTTATAAGTTTTAGATAGGTACAGCCGCATCCTTGGCTATTTTTATAATAAGTTAATGCGCCAAGGATGCAAAATTTTATCAGATCTTGCTGTTCACTCAGTGAAAGTTCGGACGGTAATCAAAATTCTGTGTCACGCTTTGATCACGGAATGGACGTACCACTTTTTTTCTGAGCAACATATTGTTAATGATGTTGTGCGGAAAAATCTGGATCTGGTTGTTAAACAGTTCGACATTGCGATTATAAATCGTAATCGCCGCACCGACATTTTCATTCTGTTCTTCAATTTCAGCCATCATTTTCAGATAGATGTCATTGGCTTTCAGTTCCGGATAATTTTCAATCACGACATTCAGGCTATGCATTAACTGTTTGTTCAGACTTTCAATGCGTTGTAATTGTCCAATATCGGCATCCTTGATATTCAGGTTCATGATGTTCTGACGCAGTTCGGTGACTTTTTCNNTAACTGGCGACATCCGACCAGGCGCGAATCGTGGCGTTGTGATGACGGACAATACTGTTGCGGATCATGATAATCGTGACAATCAGCGCCACAATGATCAAACATAAAATCAAAAATCCCATCCGAGATCTCCCCAAGCTATATCTATATTTTAAAAATGATGCGAAAAATTTATTTTAAAAACTGCAGCAGATCATGTTGTAAGTTTTCGAGCTGTTTTAATTTAAACGTTCTCAGGTGGCCGCGCAATGTGGAAATATCGCTAATATTCTGCTGCTTGCTCGATACCTGAAATAAATCATGGGGCCCTAGATAGCACAGCATCTTATTTTCTGGGTGAAACAGTAAATCACCCTGACGCTGTTCAAAAAAGTCGGCCAGTCGCAGCACAAAACCCGGACTGAGTAATTTGGCAGTTTGCAGCGGATCACTGCCATAAAAGCTTAATCTCTGGTTGGTGCGAATATCGCTGCTGTGCCAGGGATGGCTATAAGGATAATAAAATTTCTTTCTGGAAGTCGTAACGGCCAGTCCCTGAATCTGGATATCAAACACAAATACGCCCCACAGGTCTTTATGGACCTGCATCAGTTTGACTGGCTGACCTTCCTTATTTCGGGCCTGTACTTCATCAATATAGTGGTATTGGAACAGTAGCACCTGATGTTGCTGGCCATTTTCATCTTCCCAAACCGTGCTGGCATAATGCTGAATCTCATTACTCAACGAACCTTGATTGAATACTGGAAATAATTGTTTTAAATGCCGGATAAAGTGCAGGGGATTGAGTGGCATGGAAATATGCAGTGGCTGTTTTTGAAAGGCAAGCTGATATTTTTTGGCCAGTGCCTGTTCTTCCAGAAAAGCAATGACTTCCTCTAAGGGCTGCTGCTGTTCATAGCAAATATAGGCCCAGAAGATACAGAGACAGCCGAGAAAAACACTGCCCTGAATCCAGATATTTCCCGGCGCAATAAAAATGCTGCCAATCAGAAAAAGCCCAATTCCGGCAAGCGCAAGCGGCAGGTTATTTTCAAACTTGAGCGTAATCGGGCCATTCCAGGGATGCAGCCCATCCAGCAATTGCTGATGCGTTTTGGCCTGTTGACCCAGATCCCAAAGCCGAGCGATATTTTGAAACACCACTGCATTTTTCTTGCGGCGAATATGAATGGACTGTTGTACAGACTCGATCGGCATGGGCAATGGTTCTCGCTTATTTCGCCTGATCAATCAGCATGGCATCGCCATAACTGAAGAAGCGATACTGGCTGTCTACTGCATGCTTATAAGCATTGAGAATATTGTCACGATTGGACAAGGCAGACACAAGCATTAACAGGGTCGATTCTGGTAAATGGAAGTTAGTGATCAAACGATCGACCACTTTAAACTGATAACCCGGATAGATGAAAATCTGGGTATCACCTGTCCAGGCTGCCAGTTCACCGTTATGTGCTTGTGCTGCACTTTCGACTGCACGGGTGGCAGTCGTGCCTACAGAAATGACTTTATTACCGCGGGCTTTAGTCTGACGAATCATCTCGACCGCAGTTTCAGGGACGTCGCACCATTCGCTGTGCATGATGTGATTTTGAATATCATCGGTACGCACTGGCAGGAAAGTACCTGCACCAACATGTAGGGTCACAAAAGTTTTTTGAATCCCTTTGGCTTCCAATTTTGCCAACAGATCGGCATCAAAATGCAGGCTGGCAGTAGGTGCTGCAACGCTGGCCAGTTTGGTTGGGTCATTAAACACGGTTTGATAACGTTCAGTATCAATCTCTTCCGCTTCACGGTTGAAATAAGGCGGAATCGGCAAGGCGCCGTATTGATCCAGCACATCGAGAATTGGTTGTGAAAATTCTACAATAAACAGATTTTCATGACGGCCTTGTACGGTCACTTTCACTGCATCCGGGCCAATAAAAAGTTCTGCACCGGCTTTCGGGGTGTTGCTGGCCTTAATATGACAATAGGCAATAAAGCGATCTTGCATACGCTCAACCAGCACTTCTACCGCACCGCCTGAAGCACGTTTACCTTTTAAACGGGCCTTCATGACTTTGGTGTCGTTTAATACCAACAAGTCGCCGTCTTCAAGTAAATCCAGAATATCGGTAAATTGATGGTCATGATATTGACCTTGGGCATCGAGGTGCAACAGGCGAGAGGCACTGCGTGTTTCCAGTGGGTAGCGAGCAATCAGCTCATCGGGGAGATCAAAATTAAAATCAGAAAGTTGCATGATGATTTACGCTAAAAAAACTGCGGCTAGTATAAACTTTTTTCTTTTTTATGGCGGGAATTGCTCGATTTTAAAACGAAAAAATGCGATTTGTTTTAAAAATAAACAAATGAAAATATTCTGCGTTGACAGTGCTGAGAAATCGCGTATTATACCTTTCATCCACTCCCGAGGTGGTGAAATTGGTAGACGCGGCGGACTCAAAATCCGCTGTCAGAGATGACGTGTCGGTTCGAGTCCGACCCTCGGGACCAAAATTCTAAAAAACCCCAAGCACATTCAGTCTTGGGGTTTTTTATTGTCTGAAAAATAATAACCTGTTTCTTTTTATCTGCTCTTCAAAATTATCTTCTTGATTTAAAAGATAGCTTGTGAAAATAACACTGCATAGAACTGCTTAAAAAATGGATTGCTTCAGTGATTGCGCTGCATGAATTGGACATAAAAAAAACCGGCACGTCAGTGCCGGTTTTTTTAATCAATTTAACCTAAGGTTAAATCGATTTTTTAACTCATTACATAGAAGCAAGAGCAGCATTCAACGTTGCACTTGGACGCATCACTGCATTTACTTTCTCTTGATCAACTGCGTAGTAACCGCCGATGTCTACTGATTTGCCTTGAACTTCTGCAAGCTCAGCAACGATTTTCTCTTCATTTTCAGCTAAAGTTTTTGCAAGTGGTGCAAATTTCGCTTTCAATTCAGCATTTTCGTCTTGAGCAGCAAGTTCTTCAGCCCAGAATTTCGCCAGGTAGAAATGGCTACCACGGTTGTCCAATTCGCCAGTACGACGAGAAGGAGACTTGTCGTTATCTAGCAATTTACCAGTCGCTTGGTCTAAAGTTTTAGCAAGTAACTTGATGTCGTCATTGCCTTCTTTAATACCCATTTCTTCTAAAGATACCGCCAACGCCATGAATTCACCGAGTGAATCCCAACGTAAGTGGTTTTCTTCAACTAACTGCTGTACGTGCTTAGGAGCAGAACCGCCTGCACCTGTTTCGTACATGCCACCACCTGCCATTAATGGCACGATTGACAACATTTTCGCAGATGTACCCAATTCCATGATCGGGAACAAGTCAGTCAGGTAGTCACGCAGAATGTTACCTGTTACAGAAATAGTATCTAGACCGCGAGCAACACGTTCAAGCGTATAACGCATTGCACGTACTTGTGACATGATCTGGATGTCAAGACCAGTGGTGTCATGATCTTTCAGGTATTTTTCAACTTTCTTGATCAGTTCGTTTTCGTGTGGACGGTACGGGTCAAGCCAGAAGATTGCCGGCATGCCAGAGTTGCGTGCACGAGTAACTGCAAGTTTTACCCAGTCGCGGATCGGTGCGTCTTTCACCTGACACATACGCCAGATATCGCCTTCTTCCAC
>DFCG01000119.1:0-347 GCA_002367455.1 Acinetobacter sp. UBA3060
TAAGCACCTTTTTCAGCAGCATTCGCGACGATATTTTCTTTTTGCATAATATCCAGAATAGTATAGACCACACGCGAACCCAGTGCTGTACCGCTATAGGTAGAACCGTGATTCCCAGCAGTTAATACACCGACGCCACGACCTTGGGTCATTACCGCGCCAATCGGGAAGCCATTTCCTAAGCCTTTGGCTGTGGTCAGTACATCCGGAATAATATTGGTGTGCTGATAAGCAAAATATTTACCGGTACGGCCATTACCAGTTTGCACTTCGTCCAGCATCATCAGCCAGTTGTGCTGGTTACAGATTTGACGGATTTCTTCTAAATAGCTGAAACCTTGAGGTGC
>DFCG01000119.1:549-3221 GCA_002367455.1 Acinetobacter sp. UBA3060
GCAATGCCGGTTAATGCATCTAAATACTCTGTACCATCTTCGGTATAAAGATATGCACCTCGTCCTCGGACAAAGCTGATCGGTTGACGGCCAAAAACAGGCATCAAATGAGACGGTTGATCAGTTTGTACCGGTGCGAGGGTAATATTATTCATGACTAACTCTTAACTGTTAGGTGGAAAGAAAAACTTATATAAGCAAAAACCCGCTCAGATTTAAAGGGTAATTGTAAATAAAATTGGAATTATTGCTTTAGACATACTGTTTTGCCTAGATTTGGGTATAATGCGAGACAGATGAGTTGAGGATTTATCAATGACTGAACAAGCACGCGATACCGAAGCGTTAATTCGTGACCAAATTGCAAAACACGCAGTACTTCTTTACATGAAAGGCACACCGCAATTTCCACAATGTGGTTTTTCTGCACGTGCAGTAGAAGCACTCAGTCAAATTGGTCGTCCGTTTGCTTATGTAAACATTCTGGAAAACCAGGACATTCGCGCGATGTTACCACAAATCGCCAACTGGCCGACATTTCCACAGCTTTGGATCAATGGTGAGTTGATCGGCGGTAGTGATATCATGCTCGACATGTTCCAAAAAGGTGAATTAAAGCCTTTAGTTGAACAGTACAGCCCGGCAGTTGATGCTTAATTTTGTATTAAATTAAGTCCAGATGTGAAAAAGCGCTTCATTGAGAAGCGCTTTTTTTGTCTCTATTTTTGCTTAGGTCAAGGTCAGAGTTAATCCTCTGTCGCTGCATCCGGCTGTTCAACTGTCGAAACATCAGCTTCAACTTCAGTTTGTGGCTCGACGATTTGCTTCTTGTCTTTCTTCTTCTTTTTTTTCTTTTTCTTCGGTACTTCGACCAGTTCGGCACCATCTTCAATCGCTTGCCAATAATCCAGCTGTGCCATCACTGCGGCATAGATTGAATTTTTGCTATAGCGACCTTTTTTATCCAAGGTACCGACAGGACGCGCCATCAGGATTTCCAGCGCCTGATCAATGGTATCAATCGCGTGAATATGGAACTGACCTTCTTCCACAGCAATGGTGACATCTTTACGCAGCATCAGATGCTGCATATTTTGACGCGGGATAATCACACCTTGTTTTCCGGTCAGACCTTGTAACTTGCAAGCATCAAAGAAACCTTCAATTTTGGCATTCACACCACCTACCGGCTGTACTTGTCCCAGCTGGTTCATGGAACCGGTAATGGCCCATGACTGATCAATCGGTAACTGGCTGATGGCCGACAGTAAGGCAGAAAGTTCCGCAACAGTGGCACTGTCACCATCGACCTGACCATAACTTTGTTCAAAGGCCAGTGCAGCAGAGAAGTGTAAGGTCTGTTCACGACCAAAATGCGCTTTCAGGAAGGATGACATCAGTAACACGCCTTTGGCATGCAAAGAGCCACCAAGTTCCACACTGCGTTCGATATCCAGAATATCACCGCCACCTTGATACACCGAAGCAGTCAGTCGTGAAGGCAGACCAAATTCGACATCAGCATAATGAATGACGGACAGGGCATTGATTTGGCCCAGACGATGGCCGCGGGTTTCGATCAATTGGGTACCACGAGTCAGATCTTGCCAATACAGTTCACGTAAATAGCCGAGACGATATTTACGGTGATCCAGTGCGGTGTTGATATGTTTTTCTGAAACCATCTTGTCACCGGCCTGGAAGGCATGATGATGTGCTTCACGGATCAGATCGCCTAACGTCAGGGCATGTAATGACAATGAACTTTGATCCTCGGCCTGACGGCTGGAATCTGTGAGCAATGCAGCCAAAGCAGAACGGTCAAAAGGTAATAATTTATCCGATTGCACATAGTCGGCAATCAGCTGCATATAGGCCTGCTCGTTATTGTCATTACGTTGTAATGTATCGGTAAAATCGGCACGGATTTTAAAGATGCTGCCCAGTTCAGGTTCAAGCTCTAAAATTTCATAATAAATTTCAGGCTCAGCCAGCAAGATAACCTTGATATTCAATGGAATCGAAGCAGGTTCGATTGAAATGCTACCGGTCAGCGTGATCATATGCTCAAGCGAGGACAGTTTTAAATGCCCCGATTTAAGTGCGCGCTTCAAGCCTTGCCATGCATACGGCTGTTCCAGCAATTGTTCTGCTTCCAGCATCAGGAAGCCGCCATTGGCCTTGTGCAAGGTACCTGGACGAATCAGGGTGAAGTCCGTGGTAATCGTACCATTTTGGGTCAGCTGTTCTACATGACCCAAAAGGTTGTAATGCGTTGGGAAATCTTCAAAGATCACCGGTGCGCCACTGTTCGGCTTCTGCGTAATAATCACATTCGCCTGATAACGTGCCGGAACGCGACTGAACAGTGCTGGAGTGAAATCATCTTCTTCCTGTTCCAGCACAATTTCGACATTGTTGATAATGTCTTCGGCATAGTATTTCAGGTAATGTTCCAGACCTTCGACATGTTTGAATTTCGCCAGAATCTGTTCGACTCGCGGCAAAACTACCTGCTTGGCGATATCGCGGTTCAGGATCTGTACGCGATCGCGTGCATCATCTTCCAGATCACCCAGATGCAAACCCAGACGTTCCAGTTTCTTGTCCATATAACGCATGTTGGACGCTAATTCGGCACGATCTTTGTTGCTTAAGGCATTCAGATCTTC
>DFCG01000195.1:0-5975 GCA_002367455.1 Acinetobacter sp. UBA3060
CGGCATACGGTTCAGCGTCAATGTACCGACTTTCACTTCTGGAACCAGATTGGTTGGCCAGATTTTGGTTGGATCTAGCGGATCGAAATCAAAGCTGTTCAGATCTTTAGGATCAAGCACCTGAATATACAGATCCCATTTCGGGAAATTACCTGCATAGATGTTGTTATAAAGATCATTGGTCAAGTGATTGAAATCTTTACCTTGTTGTACAGCCGCTTCTTTGACGTTCAAGCCCTTCACACCCTGTTTAGAGCGGAAGTTGAATTTCACGTACTTGTATTCGCCTTTGTCGTTATACAGTTTGTAGGCATGTACACCGAAACCGTCCTGTTCGCGGTAGCTGGTTGGGACACCTTGCTTGCCATAAACATAAGTCAGCATGTTGGTTGCCCAAGGCTGGCTAGACAGGAAGTCAAATACACGGTTGGCATCTTGTACATTGGTGACCGGGCTTGGTTTCATCGCATGGATGAAATCCGGGAATTTGATCGCATCACGGATAAAGAAGACTGGCGTCTGGTTACCGACTAAGTCCCAGTTACCTTCCTGGGTATAGAATTTGATGGCGAAACCATGAGGGTCACGTAGGGTTTCTGGTGAACTTTTACCATGAATGACGGTAGACATACGCACAAAAACTGGAGTTTTGGTACCGGCCTTGAATAAAGAAGCAATTGTTAAATCAGACAGATCTTTCGTAGTAACGAATTCACCATAAGCCCCTGTACCACGTGCGTGAACCACACGTTCAGGAATACGCTCACGACCAAAACGTTGTAGTTTTTGAACCAGTTGCACATCTTGCAGCAAAGTTGGACCTTGTGGACCCGCAGTGATCGAGTTCTGGTTGTCGCCAACTGGTGCCCCGTTATCTTTGGTTAATGGTGCAGCTTGTGCAGCTGTCACCGTTGCAAGCATTGCAACAAGTAATGAACGCTTAAACATTTCTAAATCTCTCAATTTAATACCTTTCCTGCATGCAGCTAAGATACTTGAGAGCAAAAAATAGATAAAACAGATAATTTTTATGATTATGATCGTGTTTTTAGATAGTTTAAAATATTATCAATGCTAATCAATAAATTAAGCTCATTTTTTAGACATAAACTTAATAATAGATGAGTCTGATCTTGCTACAATGGCGGCAATTTTGAATCTGACTGAAATTAATTATGCGTGCATTATTACAACGGGTACTGGAAGCCAAAGTAGTGGTCGATGGTGAAACCACCGGGGAAATTGAAAAAGGAATTCTGGTTTTTCTAGGTTTAGGTAAAGATGACAATCTGGAAAAAGGCAAAAAGCTGATTGATAAGATATTGAAATACCGCTTCTTTGATGATGAACAGGGTAAAATGGGCTGGAACGTTGCCCAGGCCGACGGTGGTTTATTGCTGGTTTCACAATTTACCTTGATGGCACAGACCCACAAGGGTTTACGTCCAGACTTTGGCCCCGCTATGCCGCCTGCCGAGGCTAAAGCACTTTATGAGCAGCTGGTAGAATATGCCCAAAGCCAGTTTGAACATGTGCAAACCGGTATTTTTGCCGCCGACATGAAAGTGCATCTGGTCAATGATGGGCCGGTGACGTTTAATCTGGAAGTTGAATGATTCAGTAAAAAAGCCCTCGAATTGAGGACTTTTTCTATTTAATCCTCCCCTAGCCCCTCCTTTAAAAAGGAGGGGGAACTAAGCGGAAGTTTCTTATTTACCAGTTTTTTCTTTAATAAACTGACGTGCCATTTTCACTTTTTCTTTGACCGGTTTTGGCAGTTTAGGCGGAATCATTTTCGCGACCTGGTTAAACCAGACCAGCAGGCCAAAGTCGCCTTCCATTTTAATGGTGCCACTTTGCATACCAGTCATGAATGCAGTTGGATCACCTTTAAGCAATGTTTTTACACCCTGTTCACTGTCAGCAAATTGCAGTACAAAATCAGCTTTTTCTGCATCACCTGAAACAGTATCGATATGACCGTTATCCACAATAATCTGACGTGCCATACCTTCATCCGTACCAATCTGGATACGGAATTGACGCCCATGTACCAGTTCAATGAATTTTGGGCTGGTACGTGCCAACTGCTTCATACGTAAAGCTAAACCTGCGACCAGTAAGTCCAGCGGATCTGTACTCATATCAATAAGAGGAAGTTTTAACACAGGAATGGACGACAGTTTCATGGAGGATGCCTATTCTAATTGTACGAAAATTGACAAATATCCTAGCATAGTTCTGGGCTAGGTGGATTATGCAGTTTGTATCATATTTCCAAACTGAAAAATGCACCCGTGGGTGCATTTTTTTCATTACAACTTGTAGAATTAACGGCTTGAAAGCTGCTGCTGGTCGTCTTCATACACTGGCGTATGTTCGATGCAACGGCGTTTTGCCAAAGCACGCTCAGCACGACGATCTTCACGCAACAACAGGCCAGTCACCACCATCATGACCGCAGTTAACGCGCTCAGATAACTATACGTCATTGGTAGCTCAAACCAAGTTTGAGTTCCTACACGAATCACCTCGATCAGGCCCCATACCAGCATCCCGGCCGCCATAAAGCTTAACCAGCGACGATAAGGCGAGAAGAACACAGCAAGCACAGCTACAGCGACTAAACTGAAGCCCACAATCGTTGCTAAATGCGCTGTTACCATATAACCCCCTCCATCCAGATAGATAGTTCCCGCTTGATATTGCAACGCTTCTATCTATTGAATTTCGTTAAATCAATAAAATGAAATCTGTTGATTTGTATCTCTATGCCTGCATTATGCTGAGTTTTTTGCATAAAAAAAGTCCTGTCATCCAGCCTAACGACATACTTTGTCGCGATATTATATTGTCATTACATTTTTTGCTTTTCACATTTTTGTGGATCAATGACTGCGCCAATGTTGGCGTGTCATTACAAAATTATCAGTAGTTTTTTTAAGTGAAAAAATTATTTTTCCGTTTAAGATGATCGATGTTTTTGTAGCCANNAGGTCGCGTTTAAAATCAATCAAAGCCTGTATTTATGCACGGTTCAGGTCTTTATCATGTACACCGAGCAGATAAAGCACACCGTCCAGACCGACGCTAGAAATCGCCTGATTGGCATTTTGGCGTACTAGCGGCTTGGCACGGAAAGCCACACCGAGTCCTGCAATCGAGAGCATTGGTAAGTCATTGGCGCCATCACCGACTGCAATGGTTTGTTCCAGGGAAATTCCCATCTCCTGGGCGATTTCACCGAGCAAGAGTGCTTTGCGTGCGCCATCGACGATATGGCCTTTGACTTCACCAGTGACCACGCCATCCTGCACATCGAGCGTATTGGCATGCACTTCATCAATATCCAGTTTAGTTTGCAGATATTCCGCAAAATACTGAAAACCGCCAGAAAGAATTGCAGTACGGTAACCTAGTGCTTTTAAAGTCGAAATCAGGCGTTCAGCTCCTTCGGTAATCGTCAGGCGCTCGGCAATTTTCGGAAGTACCGAAGCGTCCATGCCTTTTAACAAGGCGACACGTGCACGGAAGCTTTGCTGGAAGTCCAGCTCGCCTTGCATAGCACGTTCGGTAATTTCTGCGACCTGTTCACCAACACCGGCTTCAATTGCCAGTTCGTCAATAACTTCCTGCTCGATCAGGGTTGAGTCCATATCGAAGCAAACCAGACGACGGTTACGGCGATAAGCATTGTCTTCCTGCACCGCAACATCGACATTTAATTCATTGGACAGGCTGAGGCAGGCCGCACGCATGGCAGCTGCATCTAGCATCTGTCCACTTAAACCGAACTGGACACAGGCACGTTTTGGCCCGGCACTCTGGCCATCTAAAACGGGGCGACCAGACAGACGGGTCACGGTTTCAATATTAAAACCCTGGCCTGACACAATCTGGGTCACGGCTTGCAGATGAGAGGCATTTAATTCAGGGGCCAATGCCGTTACGATATAACGTGTGCGTCCACCCTCTTTGACCCACTGATCATATTCAGTCGCAGAGATCGGTTTAAAGCGCACAGTTAACCCGATATCATGTGCTAGAATCAGGATCTCCTTCATGGCTAATGCTGTCGCTGTCTGGTCTTCAGAGGCTACAACAATACCTAAGGTTAACTGATTATGAATAACCGCTTGCCCTACATCTAAAATCTGTAGGGAATGGGCGGACAAAACCTGCATTAATCGTGTAAATTGATTAGGCTGGTCAGGTCCTAAGAATGATATAAGAATGATTTCTCGCATGAATTGACTCGGGTCTGAGCTACAACTATTGTTAGAATCATAATCGAAATTGAACAGAATTGCCTTGGAAGTTTACGTTGAATGCGCCTAGACAAGGGCTATTTGCTAGCCTATTGATTGTAAGTTTTGCTCTGCATACCTTTTTACTGGTATTGGCAACCACTCACCAACTGAATGAAAACCGTGCCAATCAGGGACAGCTGATCACCAGTCAACTGGTGACAGACAGCCTGTCTGAGCTTGAACCACCCAACCGCGTTTCTCTGGCGTTGCTGGCAAATCGTTATGCCACCAATCCAAGTGTCGCTTCCATCCGGATTCTAGATGCGAAAGCTCAGGTTTTAGCCACTGGCGGACTGACCAAAACCCGCGAGGGTGAAGTTTTTGTCCGTGATGCGCTGCAAAATGAGAAAAAAGTCGGTGTGATTGAAATCACTCTGATTGAACCAAGTATTGGTGAAATTCTGCGGACACAATGGCTGGCAATTCTGTTCTCGTTCATCATTCATGGTCTGCTCTGGGTCGCTTATCGTGCTGTGGCACGTCCAAGCCGCACCGAATATCTGGCGCGCATCAATAACGAATCGCGGCTGAAATTCGAGATTCAGACCCTGACCCAGGCATTGGAACAGGAAAAGCATAATGCGGCACTGGCGATTGCCCAAGCCCAACAGGCAGTGAAAAACAAAGCCAAAGAAAAAGAACATAAGCCGGCGGTACTGGAAAGCGATAGCCTGAGCTTAAACATCCAGTTCTACGATCCAAAACAGTTACTGGATAGCGTGAATAAAACCGTTTCGGTGCCTTATTTCAATCTCTGTCAAATTTTCCTGAATAAAGCCACTGAACTCTGTGTGCAACGCTATAAGTTAAATAGTTCTGATATTTGTACCGTACATAAATTTGATGAAAAAGGTGCCACCATCAGTATCGCAGCAGACAAACCGAATGCCCTGGCCTGCCTGACCATGATCAGTGCCGTGTTCCAGCTGCTTTCGGAAGTGCTGTATAAACGTTATCGTGAAGAAAAACGTTTTGTGCTACAAACCCGCAGCGCGATTGCCTCTAAAGTCGAGGAGATGCAGCTCAGTTCGGTACAGGCCGCTGAGCGTCTGACTCAGCATCTGGTCGCGAAAGAAAGTGCCTTACATGTACCGAATAGCTTGCTGAAAGATGTGAGTGATCACTTCCAGCTGGTCAGCATGCCGAATCCAACCAATGTCCTGACCCGTCATGCTTTTGTGGTGAATGGGATGGATGCTGAAAGCGCCGAGCTGGCACAGACTTTTAGAACCGAAATTCTAAAATCCAAACAGTCCAAAGCCTCATAAATATCACTGAATATTGCAATTAAAAAAGCCGGATTCAATATCTGGCTTTTTGATGGGTACAAAACAAATACGCCAGCGTATCTTGGCCTACCCTTTAAATTTTTAACTGTTTTTGTTCCAGCAGATATTGCTGGGCATTATAAGGCTGGGCCGGATACTGACAAGGGACTTTATGCCACTGACCATCGGCATCTAACTCCCATGCATTTTGACAATCTTTTAAATAACTGATCAGGCCATCTTTATAAATCCGTTTTTTCAGCTCTGGATCCAGCACCGGGAAACAGGTTTCAACCCTGGAAAACAGGTTGCGCCCCATCCAGTCGGCACTGGCACAATACAGTTTCTTGGCGCCGCCATGCTCAAAATAATAGACCCGGGTATGTTCCAGGAAACG